>JALRDM010000049.1 GCA_023262195.1 Salibacteraceae bacterium
TAGTCGTGACAAAAAATGGATGCAGCGATACCTCCGATTGTCAGCTCCTTGAAGTATTGGGTGTGCAAACTATAGAACCGAAGCATAACCTAAGCCTTTACCCAAACCCGTCCGGTGGTAGAGTTACCATCGTTTCAGAGAATTCTATCATCGACAATCTAGAAGTTTACGATGTTGATGGAAAAATGCTGGACCAACTCGCAATAAACTCAAGCCAACTTGATTTTGAACTACCTAATTACCCGGGAGTTTACATCGTTAGGGTATATTCAGGCACAGATGTCATTAATCTACGAGCGATTAAATTGCAGCTTTAAATGAAATCATTAAAACCAAGTGCATACCGATTGCTAGGGCTGTTGTTTTCCTTAATCACACTGTCGGCAGCGGGCCAATCAGACGAATTTGAATTGATGGTATTGGGTACGTCACAGGATGCGGGCTATCCTCAGATTGGCTGTACAAAGGTTTGTTGCGAAAACATTACCACCCCAGAACCCGTGGCATCAATGGCCATCATTAGTCAAGGAAAATATTGGATCATTGATGCAACACCCGATTTCACCCTACAATACAATATGCTTCTAAAGCAATACCCCGATTCAAAACTGGGGGGAATCTTTCTCACCCACGCACACATAGGTCATTACACAGGGTTGATGTATCTCGGAAGAGAAGCAATGAATGCTGACAGTGTGCCGGTATTTTGTCTTCCGAAAATGGAGGTATTTCTTAGAAATCATCAACCTTGGAAACAGCTGGTGGACTTGGGTAACATCAAGTTGGTTTCCCTCAATGCGAATGAGGCTATTGCGTTGACTCCAAAAACCAGCATCACTCCCCTATTGGTTCCACATAGAGATGAAATCAGCGAAACTTGTGGGTATTTGCTTGCATCGAAAGACAAGAAAGCCCTTTACATCCCCGATATTGATAAGTGGGATCAATGGAAAATGAGCATTATCGACTGGGTCAACATGGTAGATATCGCCTTGCTCGATGCCACTTTTTATGATGAAAACGATCTCCCAAACAGGGATATGAATGAAATCCCACATCCATTTGTAATCGAAAGTCTGGAGAAATTTGAAGGGTTACCACCACCTAGTTTAGGCAAGGTATATTTCACACATTTCAATCATACCAACCCTCTGCTGCGGTCTGAATCTGAAGCTTCGATACAAGTAGAGGAAGCCGGTTTTAACATCGCTCGAACTGGCATTAAGCTGTGACAAAAGACGAGTTACAAACGGTCTTAGATGAAGCTTATTTGGCCTTTGCCAAGCCTAACTTCCAGGATACCGACCCAATACAAATTCCACATAGGTTCAGTAAAAAAGAAGATATTGAGATCGCAGGTTTCATAGCAGCGACCATTGCCTGGGGCCAGCGAATTACCATCATTAATAATGCAAATCGATTCATTGAAATGATGGATGACGCTCCATTCGATTTCATAGTGAATCACACACCCAGTGATCGAAACAAGTATAAAGGCTTTGTGCATCGCACGTTCAACGAGGTAGATGCGATGTATTTTCTTGAACGTCTGCAACGCCTCTACAAAGAGGGGTCTGGCTTAGAACAAGCATTCAACACTGGACACGATACCAAAGCAAGAATCTCGAATTTTCATAACACCTTCTTTGATCAAACTCACCCCGCACGGACCACAAAACATGTAAGCAATCCAAAGAATGGTTCATCGGCCAAACGATTGAACATGTTTCTGCGCTGGATGGTGAGACCTGCGAGTGAAGGAGTGGACTTTGGAGTCTGGAAAGCGATATCGCCTTCTGAATTGATGATTCCATTGGACGTACATTCTGGAAATGTTGCCAGGAAGCTGAGGTTATTGGAGCGAAAGCAAAATGATTGGAAAGCGGTTGAAGCGTTGACGAACAATTTAAAGGCATTTGACTCCAACGACCCAGTTAAATATGATTTGGCGCTTTTTGGTATGGGGGTATCTGGGGTAATCTGACTTCCACAATCTTATTCAATCACCCCAAACTCTCATTCTGTGGGCTTCAATAAGAAAGCCTCAATATATCTTGAACACCAAACCAATAAACAACGCGCCATGAAATCACCACTATTCCTAGTCATTATTTGTTCCTTAGTAATCATACAAATCTATCATAGTCAACCTTGCACGCCAGCGGTCTCAGGGGCATCCATGAGCATCAATAATATTGAAGCTTACTTTCTTAATGGAGGAGACATGTGGTGGGATTTTAATTCGGCCCGATATGAAGTTCCAGCCGGTTCAGGTAAAAGTTCATTTTTTTCGAATAGTCTTTGGCTAACGGGAATAGATGAAAGTGATAGTCTTCACTGCGCAGCGGTACGCTATCGACAAGTAGGCAACGACTATTGGTGCTCAACAATGGCACCTACATTCTCCAATCGAATTACGATGGAGCAATATCCATCAATCGAATTATGATTTCGAAGTAGTGTCTGTAAAGCTTCTTAATGTTCTCCAGCACAGGACAAGGCTCACCAAGGTGCACAAAGCCCCTAGATACATGGCTGCCCCTGGAATATGCAGCGGTGCAGTAGGTCCAGAGAAAAACGCAAAAACATGAGTCATGAGGATGGGCCCCACAATGGCTGTAGCGCTCATCATGCTCGTGTTTGCTCCCTGTAACTCTCCTTGTTCATTGCTTGGCAGCTGATTAGACATTATGCCCTGCAATGCTGGACCTGCAATACCTCCCAAACAGTAAATAACCATGGCTGGATACATCATCCAACCTTCAAAAGCATATCCAAAGAGTATTAATCCCAAGAAATAAAACACCATACCTGAATACACGGCTTTAACCTGTCCAATTTTTGGGATGAGCCAACGTATGAGCCCCCCTTGTACCGCAGCACTTAAAAAACCAACAAAACTCAACGAGTATCCGATTTCTGCATTGGACCAATCAAATTGATATTTCGTGAAAAACGACCAAGTGCTTTGTACCGCGTGTGAAGCGATATACACGAAGAACATCGCCACAATTAAGCCCAAGATTACTTTATGTTTTGCCAATTGCTTGAAGGTCCCAAAGGGATTGGCTCTTTTAAGATCGAATTGGCGCCTGTTCTCAGGTGTCAACGACTCTGGTAAAATGAACATGCCATAAATCCAATTCACAAAGCTGAACGCAGCGGCTGCATAAAACGGTACACGAGGCCCTATTTCACCAAGTATTCCTCCAATGGCGGGACCAATTATAAAGCCTAGACCAAATGCTGCACCTACCAGTCCAAAGTTCTGAGAGCGCTTTTCTGGCTCACTGACATCAGCAATGTACGCAGATGCGGTTGCGAAACTTGCCCCCATGATACCAGAGATAACTCTACCAACTACAAGCAGTGCAAATGTTGGAGCCAAAGCCAGGAACAAATAATCAATGGCAAAACCAACCGCGGATAAAAGCAAGACCGGTCTACGACCAAATTGGTCGCTAAGCCCACCTATTATTGGGGAGAAAACAAACTGACAAATGGCGTAAGCAAACAGCAGATAGCCGCCATATTCTGAAGCTTCGCTCACTCCCACTCCAGTGAGACTCATGATCAAGTCTGGCATCACCGGAATAATCACTCCAAAACCGAGGGAGTCCATCAGAATAATGAAGAGCACGAACCATACCCCAGCTTTTTTATTTCTCATCGTCTAATGGCGCGAAGAATTACGCAATGTTATTGTACACCGCTTGAACATCGTCATCTTCATCAAGCTTGTCTAAAAGCTTTTCAATTTCCTCAAGCTGTTCATCCGTGAATTCAACTGGAGCGTTTGGTATTCTTTTTAAGCTGGCCTTGGTGGTCTCTATGCCTTTTTCTTCAAGTGCTGTGCTGAGCGTACCAAAATTGGTGTAATCACCATAGATGTAAACCGTACCCTCATTTTCTTCGATTTCTTCTAACCCTGCATCAATCAGTTCGAGTTCCAACTCCTCCAAATCCATCTCATCGGTCTTTTCAACCTCAAATACAGCTTTTCGGTCAAACATAAATTCGAGCGATCCTGTAGGCACCAGTCCACCGCCAACTTTATTAAAGTAGCTCTTCACGTTGGCTACAGTTCTGGTGGAATTGTCGGTGGCGCATTCCACAAATACTAAAACCCCATGTGGCCCTTTACCCTCATAGTTTATTTCATCAAAATTCTCGGCATCCTTGCCCGATGCTCTCTTTATTGCCGATTCGATATTGTCCTTCGGCATATTCTGAGCCTTGGCATTCTGAATAGCTGTTCTCAACGCTGCATTCATATCCGGATCAGGCCCGCCCTCTTTGGCCGCCATAGTGATGGCTTTGGCTAATCGTGGAAACACTCGCGACATCTTGTCCCATCGCTTTTCCTTGGCTGCTCTTCGATATTCAAATGCTCTTCCCATATTTATTTCTTTGCTCGTTGCGAATGTAATTCCTTACTCCAATAATTCATAGACTCCCGATTTCACACTACCCATTAATCGGTATTGTTTGCCAGCATTTCTATCGCTTTTTTTGCGCCAGCTGAAACCAAATATGATTCAGTTTGTTTTGCATGCAGATATGATTCGAACGACACTCTTTTTCCTCGGTTTTTTACTTACGCTAAGTGCATCTTCTCAAACTAAGTCTGAAGAAGATAATGCAAGAATGTTAATCAATCTGATGGACTACATCGCCAAGGACTATCAGATGGGTGTGAGCAATGGAGAAGTTATCAGTGAGTTTGAATATGCAGAAATGCATGAATTTGTTGGCACTGCGGTTGCCAAAGCAGATGAATTAGATGCTTCTGGTGTTCTAAGCAACGAAAAAGTCATCAAGGCAGAACTTGATCAATTACATGGATTAATCCGGGATACCGCAGCCGCCACCGATGTTGCCAAGCAAGCGGATAAAGTAAAAGAGTTAGTGCTACAGCAAGGCTTGGTTGCTTTGGTGCCTGACCAGTTTCCCAATCTCGAAAAGGGCAAATCACTCTTCGCTGCACAATGTGCTTCTTGTCATGGCACTTATGGCGCGGGCGATGGACCTGCAGGTCAAGGGTTAAATCCAGCTCCAACCAATTTTAGAAACAAGGATATCATGGTTGGAGTGGCGCCTTTTCAAGCTTATAACACCATCAGATTAGGAATCCCAGGCACGTCTATGCGTGCATTCAAAGAACTTTCTGATGAGGAAATTTGGGACGTAGCATTCTATGTGTTAAGCCTTCAGCACTTGGATAACAGAAGTGCGAAAACGGAGATCGAAATCGATATTGTTGATCTAGCTTCTCTGAGTGACGAAGATCTTAAAGTAAAATACCCTAGTGCGAACGTGGCCGCGCATAGATCAAACCCGCAGCCCGTTGAAGTTAAAAAAGAAATAACTGCCACAGATAAGGCAAAATCTCTGCTAAAAAAGTCGCTTTTAGCTTATGAATCGAGAGATAAAATGGGTGCACTCAATGCCGCTCTGAAAGCTTACTTGGATGGAGTTGAACCTATCGAAGCTCAGGTTCAGGCATCTGATAACGCGCTGTTCGGGAGATTAGAAGCAGACATGATGAAGGTTCGATCCTTGATTGAGCAAGACGCGTCATTAGAGGCTTTGGAAATTGCTGTGATAACGGCTACCGAAACCATCAATGAGGCTGAAGCGCTCTTGTCATCTTCAGAACGAGGTGTGTTTGATACGGCATTGTTGACAGCTGGCATTTTGATTCGTGAAGGACTGGAAGCTTTCTTCGTAATTCTAGCCATACTAGGGGTGTTACGTAAAGTAAATATTCCGCAGGCTACAAGATGGATTCACCTTGGTTGGATCGCTGCGATAGTAGTCGGAATGATAAGTTGGTTCTTTACAGACTCACTCATGCAGTGGAGCGCTGCGGAAAGAGAATTAATGGAGGGGCTAATTGGGATTTTTGCTGTTGGAATACTCCTTTATTTGGGGTATTGGCTACACGGAAAAACCGAAGCGGGAAAATGGAAAGCCTTTGTAGAAGAACGCATCCTGACCCTTGTAAACCGAAATAACTTAATTGGCTTAAGCGCTTTTTCTTTCATTGTGGTTTTCAGAGAGGCATTTGAATCGGTTCTATTTATTTCTTCTCTAAGTGCAGGAGGCGAAGGAGATTCCAAAATTGGTATACTGATTGGGTTTATAGGCTCAGCCTTACTCCTATTCTTCATCGCTGTTGCCATGTTGAGATGGTTCAAAAAACTTCCGATCAAACAAGTATTTCAATTCTCCACCATCATGGTTTTAACCTTGGCTGTAATTCTCATGGGGCAAGGCATTCACGCGCTGCAAGAGGGTGGTTACATCGGTATAAATTCCTTTCCGATAAACCTACGCATATCGATTTTAGGTATTTACCCTACGATAGAGTCCATCCTCAGCCAAGTTGGAATTGTGTTGCTTATCATTGGCCTTTGGAAACTCAACGAGCGCAAAACGGTAAGTCAATAATTAGGTTTTCTAGCCGTTATTTGCATAATGCTTCGAGCTAGAAATCAATCCTTATTCGTAATTATTTGGCTCACGTCATGCACCTGGGTAATGGCACAAACTCCAGAGTCTCGGGAGCTGACCTACCATATTTCGTTTCTTACAAACAATGGAATTAGGCCTGGACTAAATCTCGGAGTAGAATATGGTTTGTACGATCTAGTAAAAATGAAATCCAAGGTCAAAAGAGGTAAGGGAGCTACCATTACAATCCTCCACTCGATTCAATCGTGGAAGCTTGGGCGGTGCTAAATGAATGCAGCACTGATTCTTCATTCACAACCGCTGATGGTGTAGATGTATGGAATTGGAGCAATTGCGCTGATTCGAGCGAAATTGTATTCTACATAACTAAGGACGGTGGACATAGCTGGCCCATGGGGGTTGCGCCAAGGAGAAGAGCGGATCAACCATCTGAAGTAATCAACGCGAATGAATTGATGTGGGATTTTTTCAATACTCACCCAAAGCAATAGGCTATTTCGCAAACATTTTTTTAACGCTAAAACCACTAAGCACTGCCTCTTGAACCAGCTTATTGCCGATAGCCCACTTCAGAATAAGATTACATCTGGCAGGGTTACGCATGGCTATTTGCATCCAGTAATTTAGTCTCAATTCACCCCACAGGCGCCTGTATATCTCCTTGTCATATGCTTCGTTGAATTGAGCATCAAACCGACCTAAATTGAATGCAGTAATAATATGATCTGCTGCTACACGGCCACTTCTAATGGCATTGGCTATGCCCTCGCCAGAAAGTGGGTTAATCAATGAAGCGGCATCACCTAGGAGCAAAAACCGATCTCCAGATATCACGCGTTTCTTACTCCCCAACGGAAGACCAAAGCCTTGTATCTGCTCCAAGGCTTTTGCGTTTGCAAATCGATTCTTTACGTTGGGATGTGTGTCAATGATCTCTTGCAACAGCTTTTTGAGATTCGGCTTCTTTTTAGCTACAAAGGAGCTCAGCATCCCAAGACCAACATTGGCTCGATTGCCAGGCAAAGGAAATACCCAAAAATACCCTGGCAATAGTTCATTGTAGAAGTGAAGTTCAACCGCATTATCATCTGAAAATCCAGAAACATTTTCATAATAAACCCTCAGACCAGCACAATAGTGATCCTTATCCATGGGCTCATCCATGAATGTCCGTTTTACTATGCTATGCGCACCATCTGCTCCAATAACCATTTTAGCTTCTATAGATTCTGATTCTAGCTGGATGCATACACCATCAATGGATGTCGAAATTTCCTTTAGGATCGTGCCAGAAAAATCCTTTACTGCATCTGAAAGCAGTGCCTGCTTGTAAAGAAAGGAGTCAAAATCTATACGTGGGGAAACGTAGCCGTTAACACCTTCTTCATTGAGTTTAAGATCAACCGCATGATAATTTGGAGAGACAAAGCGCACTGCATTGCACCATATTTTCTTGTCAAGGGCCATAAAAGCCTCCTTAGTGCCTAACGGCATTTTACCCAATTGATTTACCACATCAGGACTTATCGCATCCCCGCAAATTTTATCTCTTGGAAACGTAGATTTATCAATCAACGCCACCTTAAGACCACTCTTGTGCAAACAAATAGCCAAGCTGGAGCCCGCGGGACCGGCACCAACGATGGCAACATCAAACTTCTTCATTTAGTGAGTGCCTTTCGAATATTGACAAATGTGTCAAATGGTATATCGACCGCGGCACTGTTGGCGAGCCACCCCGGAATACTACCTCCAGGATCGGCATTGACGATGTATTCAAGTCTAATTTTGTTTTGACCAATGGGAGTTGCGATCCAATATGACTCCGAGCGCTTTATGCGCACCACACCCTCTTTCTCTGAAATAAAGGATGGAAGAGCACGAGCACGTGTGCTCATTTGCCCTGTTTTGGAGTTTGTTCGAAAAATCATTTCATAGACTCCATCTCTGTCACTTACCGGCCATGGAGCTTCCGTGTAGGTGTACTGTATTTGAGTACTATCATTAGGTCGCTTAAGTATCTTCAATTCTTTGGTCTCAGGAAAAGCCTCAGGATATTTATCCATATTCTTTAAAAATTTGGTAATCTCTCCTACACTCACATTCACCTTCATAGTGGCTCGGAATGAGTCAAACCCACTGGAATTATTCTGTTTTGTATAGACCTTAATGTCCTGTTCATCCTTTTTCAAAATCCAATCTTGAGCTAGGCCAGCGCTGCAAGTGATTAATAAAAGCAGGGGTGCACCAATGTGTTTCATTCTTGAGGACGAATTTAACGTGTAGGACACATAGCAACGTTTATTTCGCTAAGTGATTTGGGACAAAAGGCGTCTATTAGCGGAAGGCATAGGAACTTTCGGTTTGGTTTTAATTGGAACCGGAGCGATAATAATTGAGGACGAGACTGCAGGTCAAGTATCTCACTTTGGAGTATCTCTGGCGTTTGGATTAATTGTAACCGCCATGATTATCGCCTTTGGAAAAGTGAGTGGTGCGCATATTAACCCTGCTGTGAGTTTTGGATTTTGGGCTGGAAAACACTTCCATTTACGAGAAATTGCTCCGTATTGTTTTGCGCAATTTCTTGGTGCAATCGGAGCTTCATTATTGCTCTCGTCAATATTTTCTGACCACCATATGCTGGGTAGTACTTTACCCATCATCGGTATTTGGAAAACCTTGATACTAGAATACTTCCTGACATTTATTTTAATGATGGTCATATTGGTGTTTAGTCAAGGTCCAAAGCGCTTAAATAGATTCACTGCCTGGATGGTAGGAACTACTGTTTTCCTTGAAGCATACCTGGCAGGTCCATTGACGGGTGCCTCTATGAATCCTGCACGTTCGCTCGGTCCAGCTTTAGTATCAATGAATTTAAACCATGTATGGATTTATTTGATTGCTACAACGCTAGGAGCTATTTCGGCCGGTCTTCTTTGGGCTTTTTACACAAACCGAATTAAGAATTCAATTTAGTGCAAACTCCGCGTTATTCTACAATATGAGCGTTAGCAAACAATTAAAGGTCATACCATTCACGCTTATCCATTAACCCAACCATTTATCAATTTCTTGACCTGCACATCTATGTCATTCTACGTGAAAACTGGATAGCCAAGAACCGTTAATTCTAGCATTCTAGTTGCTTGCTTATTTGAGTCAAAAGTTTATATTGCGCGCCATTGCGAGAGCAATTAAAAGCAACAAAAACATGGCAGAGAAGCAACAGATTGAAATGGAGTTCACGATGAAGTCATCGGTGAAAATCTTATACCAATGTTTATCTACCAGCGGTGGACTGAGTGAATGGTTTGCCGATGATGTAACCATCAAAAACGATCAAGCAAAATTCGAGTGGGATGGTAATGTTGAGGAGGCAAAAGTGCTCGCCAAAAAACGCGATGAGTTCATTCGCTATCAAATGCTTGATGATGAAGGAACCGATTATTTCTTTGAATTTCGTATCAAAACAGACCCTTTAACGGGAGATGTTGGATTGTTTATCATTGATTTCGCAGAGGAAGATGAAGTGGAAGAGCAACGAATGCTCTGGGAATCTCAGATCAACGAGTTGAGACACATATTGGGTGGTTAATATGTGAGCTTTTCATTTGATTACCACACCTTGAAGTGTATCTAGATTGAAAAAACTTCATATCCTAATTGTCAAGTCCTATTTAGGTCCGTTTATTCTCACATTCTTCATCACGCTGTTCATATTCGTGATGCAGTTTCTTTGGAAGTATATTGATGAACTTGTAGGCAAAGGCCTTGAATGGTACTTAGTTGCTGAGCTTTTGTTTTATGCCTCGGCTAACCTAGTGCCTATGGCGCTGCCCTTGGCAATTCTGCTTGCATCTATTATGACCTTCGGAAGTTTTGGTGAGCATTACGAATTGGTAGCCATGAAATCGAGTGGAATGGGCCTAATGCGTATCATGTTTCCCCTTCTAATGGTCACGCTGCTCACAAGCGGTGCCGCTTTTATGTTCACCAATTATGTCTGGCCCAAGGCCAACCTCGAATTTGCTGCATTGCTTTATGACATTCGGCACAAAAAACCAGCTTTTGATATCGCCCCAGGCATTTATTATGATGGCATTGATGGTTATGTGATTCGGTTGGATAGTAAGGACAGCGATGGCACTGGCTTGAATGACGTGCTTATATATGACCATTCAAAAAAGGATGGCAATACCCATGTACTCCGCGCAGAAAAAGGCAAAATGCAGATGAGCCCTGATGAGCGCTACCTGATTTTTGAGCTCACTCATGGCT
>JALRDM010000115.1 GCA_023262195.1 Salibacteraceae bacterium
GCGTCAGTCACAGTTACAGTAAAGGTGGTAGTTTGAATTGGATATGCTGATGGTGCAGCCGTGTTCTCTCCATCCATTAAAAAAGGATTACTCCAAACGTATGTAACTCCTCCACTAGCGCCCAAAACTACCGTGTCTTGCTGACATATTGCCACATCGGGTCCTGCGTTGGCTTGTGTCAATGGGTATACAGGTACTTCCGCACTGTCCGTAGCTGAACAGCCATTAGCATCGGTTACAGTAACTGTGTATGTTGTCGACACAATTGGATATGCATTCGTGTTTGCGGTATTTGGACTTGAGAGCGTAGCGATTGGATTCCATTGATACTGTATCCCTCCTGAAGCACTTATAAGCAGTGTGTCTTCGATACATATTGTGGTATTGATAGGAGCGATTTGAGCGTTTGGCAACGGATTGAGTGTCGCCAGAATTGAAAATGTATCGTTGTTATTTAGGCTATCAATCTGGTTATTTGGCATTTCTGTATAAAATGCAATCGAATCACCTTGACTCAAAATAGTTTGTCCTATACACAGCGCAGTGTCCTCTCCTGGTGGTAACGTATTTGTCCAATTAAACGGAGCAAATAGGGTCAGCCCATTTACTGATGATCGAATCGTTACAGTATCAATCGGAACCGTACCCTCATTTACCAGGTTTACGCACAGCTCGCTGCTGTCTCCCTCGCAAAAACCTGAAGAAATATAGACGCTGTCAATACCCGCATTCAAATCCTTGATGCCGAGAAAAGCAAAATCATCTAATGCAAAATCATGAAATTCTTGACTTGTAACAAATCGAATCCGAAGCTTAATTGTATTGTTCATGTAAGGCGTCAGATCCATCGTATCTGAAACCCAATTTGCATTGGAATTTACATTTTGTCCCGTGTATCCCAAAGACCACGTTGTCCCAGAATCTATTGATACGAGCACATCAAAGGTGTCTGGTGCTGCCACGGCCCATTGTAAATGATAGGCAAAAGCAAACCTAGGGTTCTGTACAGAAGTAAGGTCGATAAACGGTGATTCAAGTGCAGCCGTATCTCCATTACAAAGACCAGAGGACTCAACTACGGCATATATGCCCGAAATGAGGCCTGGATTATTATCCACTAACGGGCCAGTTAAGGCTGTTGGCGTACCTGCCGAATCAGGCTTGAAATCAATGTTTCCAACATTAGACCAGTCGCTGGAGATAATACAAACTGAGTTACAATTAACATCGCAAGTATCCCAAGTTTCTAAATCATCGAAATGTGGGAACACATCTATTGTTTGGGCCTTCAGATTGACAAGCGCACTGAGGCAAAGGCACAATAAAAGGACGCTATTCAGAAGACTCTTCATACCTTTTTTAAAGACGCGCAAAGGTACTAAGAGTTTGCCGGCTAGCCGGCAATTCCTGAGGCCTTATTTTTAGTGATGTTCTGCGTTAGACTCAGTGCCTCGCGCACTATTGCATCGGCATCATATTGGCATTCTGCATAGAGTTGTGGTTGCGACCCGTGCTCTACAACTCGGTCAGGAATTCCCAACCTTACAACGTCTGCTTTGTAACCATTGTCAATCATGAATTCAATAACAGCTGATCCAAATCCTCCTTGAATACAACCATCCTCCACAGTAATCACTTTATCGTGTTTCCCGAAAATTTCATGAAGAAGTAATTCATCTATTGGTTTCACGAAGCGCATGTCGTACACAGCACAACTACAGTCTTCCTTAACCAACCTCTCTGCAGCCTTAACCGCCTCATTACCAATGTTCCCAATGCTAAGAATCGCTACATCATCCCCTGACTTTACTTTTCTTCCCGTACCGATTTGAACCTTTTTGAATGGGGTCTTCCAATCTGGCATCACTCCTTGACCTCTAGGGTACCGAATTACAAAAGGGGCATTTACTTCATCTCCCTGTGCGGTATACATGAGATTTCTTAGTTCTTCTTCGTTCATCGGAGCTGAAACGATCATATTGGGTATGCAGCGCATGTATGCTATATCATAGGCTCCATGGTGAGTGGGGCCATCTGCACCAGCCATTCCAGCACGATCGAGACAAAAAATCACCGGAAGCTTTTGAATGGCAACATCATGCACCACTTGATCATATGCCCGCTGCATAAACGAACTGTAAATGTTACAGAAAGGCTTTAAACCCTGATAGGCCATCCCAGCCGAAAAAGTAACTGCGTGCTGTTCGGCTATACCTACATCAAAAGCTCGCTCTGGCATCGCCTTCATCATAATGTTCAGCGAACTTCCGGATGGCATCGCAGGCGTGACTCCTACAATCTTTTCATTCTTTTCGGCTAGTTCCACTATAGTGTGACCGAACACATCCTGATATTTTGGTGGTTGTGGATCATTTGGGGTAACCTTGATTATTTCACCAGTATCCTTGTTGAAAATTCCTGGAGCATGCCACTTAGTTGGGCTACCCTCTTCTGCTGGCGCGTAACCTTTACCCTTTTTGGTGATGCAGTGAAGAATTTTTGGACCAGGGATTTGCTTTAAATCTTCAAGTACCTTGGCCACCTTAACGGCATCATGCCCGTCAATTGGTCCAAAGTATCGGAAATTCAAGCTTTCAAATAAATTAGAATGCTGCAAAAGTGCTGCCTTCACACCATTTTCAACCTTCGCTGCAATTTCCTGAGCGTTTGGCCCAAAGCGACTTAGTTTTCCGAGGAGATGCCATACTTCATCTCTAACCTTATTGTAGGTGGTTGAGGTAGTGATATCGGTAAGATACTCCTTTAAGGCTCCTACATTCGGATCTATACTCATGCAATTATCATTCAGTACGACCAACAAATTGGTGTTCTCAACCCCGGCATGGTTGAGACCTTCAAATGCTAGACCAGCGGTCATGGCGCCATCACCAATTACGGCAACATGTTGACGCTCCGAGTCTTGTTTAGCTCGACTTGCAACAGCCATTCCCAAAGCTGCCGAAATCGATGTTGAGCTATGACCAACGCCAAAATTGTCATATTCACTCTCGGATATTTTGGGGAACCCACTTATGCCTTTATACTTTCGGTTGGTATGAAAAATCTTTCTTCTACCAGTAAGAATCTTGTGTCCGTAGGCTTGATGACCAACATCCCAAACTAATCGATCGTAAGGTGTATTAAAAACGTAATGGAGGGCCACAGTTAGTTCTACCACCCCAAGGCTAGCGCCAAAGTGTCCTCCTTTTTGCGAAACAACGTCAACGATAAAATCACGCAGCTCATCAGCTACTTGTGGCAGCTGTTCTACCTGAAATTTATCTCTAAGATCTTGAGGAACCTCAATCTGAGATAATAATGCTCCTGTTGTAAATTGATCTGTCATAATTCTGTGATAGTTGGTTGCAAGGTAACAGTACAGCTACATAAATAGTTCACTATTCAAGAATAAATTCAAGGAATAATGATCATTCTATATGAATTTAGACTGTCACCTCTGCTAAGATGCTCTCGAAGAGTATTCGACCATCAGTATTTCCAAGATCAGGGTCAGCAGCTCGCTCTGGGTGCGGCATCATACCAAAAACGTTACGTCCAGAGTTGCAGACACCTGCGATATTCTCGATTGCTCCATTTGGATTTGCTTCATTGGTAACATTACCATCCGCATCACAATACCTAAAAAGCACCTGGTCATCATCATTGAGTCTTTTTATTACATCATCTGAGGCATAATAATTTCCCTCGCCATGAGCGATTGGAATTTTGATGACACTAACTTTACGCGCACCACGAGTGAGCAATGTTTTATCAGTCTCAATTCGCAAATGAACGTTGCGACAGATAAATTTTTGGCTTGTATTGTGAAGTAGTGCTCCATCGAGTAATCCCGATTCGCATAAAATCTGAAACCCATTGCAAACGCCAAGAACATAACCTCCGCGATTGGCGTGTTCTATCACGGATGTCATTATTGGAGAAAATCTAGCGATGGCTCCGGAACGCAGATAATCACCATATGAAAACCCACCAGGAACGGCAATAAAATCGCACCCTTTCAAGTCCGTGTCTTTATGCCAAAGTCGCTCTACATGTTGACCCATAATTGTCTCTAACACGTAAATCATGTCTTGATCGCAGTTAGAACCAGGGAAAGTAATTACTCCAAATTTCATCAGTAAACAATTGAGTAACAAAGGTAGAATAACCCTCGGATTGCGGTCTTAAATCCAGAGGTTGAGACTAAAAAGAATCAACAGGATTATGAAGAGTGAATCTTTGATATACCAGGGATATTTTTTTAGAAAAACCCGAGCCAACAATATCGTTGCAGGCACATAGCAAAGCAGAATGACAGAGTTTAGCGATGCAAAAAGCATCGGACTTAGTCCAAGCAGGCTAATCAGTGCGATAAGATTCGCTCGTTGGCGGTTGACGAGTGATGTTGACCCTCTGCTTAACGTTACTATTACCAAAACAAATACTAGAATAGCCATCACCAGCAGTGGCAAAAAGTCTTCTTTAAAATCGATTTGTACAAACTCAATACGAGCAGCCCTTAACACATCAAATGGAACATCTAGAGAAAATATATACCAAAAAGAAAAGGCAAAGTACCAAGGGAGTAGTATGGCAATCAACCAAATGAGCATCAATTTTATATTGAACTGCCCACTAATTAGTAAGACTGCCAAAGGAAGCACACCAAAACCAACCAACTTTGGTTCGAGTAAGGTAATTACACCACAACTGAAAGCTGCTGCAAAAGTGTTCTTACGAAGCAACCGATTTGTTTCAAAAAAAGTGTAAGTCCTACTGATCACAATCAGAACCAGAATAGCATTCGCATAGACCAATGGTGACTGCACCTCATGTGGGACCAATCCAAAATAAATGGCCGAAGTGAGTATTGGTAAATTCGAAATTTCACCAAGCAAACCCAGTTTCTCACAAACTCGACTACTCCAAAGCGCGACAATGATGGCAAAAATCAAATTAAGAAAGCCAATCCAGACCCTTCCAATTTGATTGAAATCCAAACCAAAAGAAGAATTTATAATTAATGGGTTCGTTGCGCTTTCTGTCTGTAGTAAAAACGCGATAAGCGCTGATATGAATAAGATCACACTTACTCCGATGATAAAAACATCACTCTTTCTTATTCGATCAACCAACATTGAGCCTATAATATGGCAAACTTAACTTGAGTGATGCACGGAACACATCCTATTACTAAATTTGCCAAAAATTATTTCACAGATGGATTTATACGATTTACTCGAGCCGATAGAAATGCTGTTTCAATGGTCATTTGGCTTATTAGAAATGCTCGGCAACAGCTTCAATTGGATCATTATTGTGGTGATGAGTATCCTCGGTGTGATTTGGATTAAGAAAATGGGCGATTACAATCGCGAAGCCAAAGAAAAAGGCACGCTTAAGTAACCTTTAATTAAGGTCGAATCCTAGATCCCTTCTGTAGTATACAGCTTCGAAAGATACTTTCTGAGCATCGTTATACGCTGCTGACAAAGCTTGGTTCAAATCTTGACCAATGGCGGTAAGTGTAAGCACCCTTCCTCCATTAGTAACAACATGCTCTTCTGAGATCTTTGTACCTGCATGAAAAACGATTGAGTTCTCTACTTGATTCAAACCGTAAATAAACTTTCCCTTCTCGTAAGCTTCAGGGTAACCTCCTGAGACCAACATAACAGAAGCCACGACTTGGTCAATTTCTTCGAGCGTTTGTTCTTCCAATTCTTTACCTGCGCATTGCCATAGAATTGGCAGCAAATCACTCTTTATTCTCGGCATCACGCTCTCCGTTTCAGGATCTCCCATTCGACAGTTATATTCAATCACGTATGGATCCCCACCAACGTTCATCAAGCCAATAAAAATGAAGCCAACATATTCTACTCCTTCGCTGCGGAGTCCATTAATTGTAGGATTTATGACGCGATCTTTCACCTTATTCATAAACTCAACATCGGCAAATGGAACGGGACAAATGGAACCCATACCTCCAGTATTTAGCCCTGTATCTCCTTCTCCAATTCGCTTGTAGTCTTTGGCCGATGGAAACAACACGTATTCATTGCTATCCGTTAGTAAAAACACGCTTAACTCTATGCCTTCAAGAAATTCTTCGATAACGATAGACTCACCAGCATTGCCAAACTTACCATCCTTAAGCATTGCTTCAAGAGCCTGATACGCCTCTTTTAAATCTTCCAAAATCAATACTCCTTTCCCCCCTGCTAGGCCATCAGCCTTCAAAACATACGGTGCTTCCATGGTAGATAAAAACTCCTTGGCTGACTGAATGCTATCGCGATTGAATTTACCATAGCGAGCCGTAGGAATACTGTGCCTTTGCATGAAGTCTTTAGAATATGACTTACTCCCTTCCAGTTTAGCCCCAGCTCTGCTTGGGCCAATAATTCTAACATTTTCGGTTTCTAAATCGGACTCTATGTATTCTCTTATGCCCTTAACCAAAGGTGCTTCAGGCCCAACAATGAGAAGGTGAATGTTATGCTCAATGATGGCAGACTTAATGGCTGGAAAATCTGTTTCCTTAATGTCAAGGTTGATGGCAACAACTTGGGTGCCTGCATTACCTGGCGCAACAAAAAGCTTATTCAGTGAAGAGCTCTGACACACTTTCCACGCGATGGCATGTTCACGCCCACCGCCCCCGAGAATCAATACGTTTATTTTTTCTTCCACTTCTACTTAATGAGTTGGCTACAAAGGTTAAGACAAGTCGGCTTACTATTTCAACTCTTTGTCATGATTATTATTAATAAAAAAGCCCCGCACAAGTGGCGGGGCCTTCTTTTCTTTCACTTGAGTATTTATTGTTGCACGCGCTTAATACTGCATCCAATTGATTTGGTAGTATTTGGATCAATAGAGTTGCCAGCAACCATAGCCTTTATGGCATCCGATAAGTAGGTTTGGGTGACTTCTTCTTTGTTTTCGCTGTTATCGTCAATGGAACCAGTGTATGCGAGCTTCGCATCTTTATTGAATAGGTAAACATGCGGTGTAGTGCGCGCTCCGAAAGCATCCGCTACAACGTGATCAGTATCTACCAAATATTTCATTTTATAACCTTCGGCCTCAGCTTTCTCTTGCATTTTCTGCATTGAGTCGTCACCATTGCGCTTTGCCTCGTTGCTATTGATCAACACC
>JALRDM010000125.1 GCA_023262195.1 Salibacteraceae bacterium
ATAATTACCGAGGATTTCTTTAAAGAATGTTTAATTGAATCGAATGGTTTTTACAGGATCAATTTTTCCGACAATAAGCGAAGGCAAAATCAACATGACTACGGAAATGATGATGCTTCCGACATTGATCCAGAGGATTGTGTTGAAATCAAAAAGTACTGGCACATGATCAATGTAATAGCTGGTTTTATCCAATTTCAGAAACTTAAATTGTTGCTGAAGTAACCCTATGCCAAGCCCAATGGCATTTCCCCAAAATGTACCAATCAGTATTAGGTATGCCGCATTATAGATAAATATGAGACCGATGCTTCGTGCAGTTGCCCCCATTGCCTTCATTAAGCCAATCATGTTGGTTCGTTCTAGAATAAAAACAAGCAGAGCAGTAATCATGTTGATGCCCGATACTAAAACCATCAGGATAAGTATGATATATACGTTGAGGTCTTGAAGTTCAAGCCAACCGAAAATTTCCATGAATTGATCGGTGATTTTGTCTGTGCTAAATTCCCAAGGAACGTACTCTGCGATTAGATTATCAAGCTTTTCCAGATCATCAAAATGGTGCAAAGTAACCTCGAAACCAGCAATTTGATCATCTTCCCAATTATTCAGCTTTTGCACGTGCCTTAGATCGCAAAGCATGATGTTTGCATCAAACTGCTCCATACCGCTTTCGTAAATCCCCCCGATTGTAAACCTTCGTTTACGCTCTTTTTGATCTTGTACAAACACCACAATAATCTTATCACCCAATGCTAACTCAAGCTTATCGGCAATGAGTTTGGAGATGACTACCGAGTCTGTTTTTGACTCGCCATTGAGATTTAGGATACTCCCTTCAAGCAGATTAGCATTAAAGAAATCCCAATCAAAATCAGATGCGATACCTTTCGCTACAACCCCTTTGATTTCACCGTTGGCCGCAATAATTCCGCTTTTATAAGCATAAGCATTGATGTTTTTGACCAATGGGTCGGCTGCTAGTGGAGCAATAAAGTCTTGATTTCTAGAAATGGGTTTTTCACCCAAGGCGTTTCCTGGACTATATTTTGAGATCTGTAGGTGTGCGCCAAACCCGATTACCTTTTGTTGGATTTCATTTTGAAACCCCGTAACAATAGCCACGGATAATATCATCACCGCCATACCAACGGCAATACCAGTAACAGCAATTTTGATAATTGCTGAGCTGCTTTGGCCAGTCAACTTTGCCCTTCGGCCACCGATCATTTTTTTCGCGAGAAATAACTCGTAGTGCACGGTTTTTCTGTTTAAAACTTAGTCATTCAACCTCGAAAGACGCGGTGAAGATGCGGATTTTTGATAATTCAATCATTAGAGATATGAAGACTACACTTCTTGCTATTTCGCTGGTATTATCTACCGCTATGTGCTTTGGTCAGAGTTATTTTAAAACAGACAAAGACATATCCGTTGGTGCAAAGCAATACGATGAATACGCACCCTTGTTGGAGGGTAAAACTGTGGCCGTTATTGGTAATCATACTTCGATGGTGGATACCGTACACCTGGTCGATTTCTTGCTCGATAAAGGCGTGAATGTGGTGAAGGTTTTTGCTCCAGAACACGGCTTTAGAGGCAAGGCTGATGCAGGCGAAAAAGTGGAAGATGGCAAGGATAAAAAAACGGGACTGCCCATTGTGAGCCTTTATGGTGCACATAAGAAACCCATCATCGATGATTTATCTGGAATTGAAGTAATGATCTTTGATATACAAGATGTTGGGGCTCGTTTTTACACCTACATATCCACGATGGCTTACGCCATGGAGGCTTGTGCTGAAAACTACATTGAGTTCATCGTTCTAGATCGACCTAATCCGAATGGTTTCTATATTGATGGTCCCATGCTTGACCCAGAGTTTAAGTCATTCGTGGGCATGTTACCCATTCCTGTGGTACATGGTATGACTGTTGGGGAGTTGGCGCAAGCCATAAACCAAGAAGGGTGGATGGAAACGGAAGATAAGGTCAATCTTAAGGTGATTACATGCGAGGGCTATGAGCATAAGGATGTGTATGTACTGCCCGTAAAACCATCTCCAAACTTGCCTAATCAAAATGCCATTCTTCTATATCCATCCCTGTGTTTTTTTGAGGGAACAGTAATCTCGGTGGGGCGTGGTACCGATACTCCATTCGAGGTTTTTGGGCACCCAAATATGACCAAAGGGTCTCATGTTTTTGTTCCCAAGCCAAACGAAGGTTCAAAGCATCCCAAGCATGAAGGAGTGCCATGTATCGGTTGGGATTTGACAGATTTCGGGGGTAAGAATGTTCAGAAAAAGCAAAAGCTCATTTTAGACTATATGGTCAATGCTTACCGAGAGTTTCCTGACAAGGACAATTTTTTCCTAGAAAATGGATTTATAAATAAGTTGGCTGGAACTGACCAACTTCAAAAGCAGATTCGGTCTGGAATGAAGGCAGAAGAGATACGTGATACGTGGAAAAGCGACTTGGCAGACTTTAAGCAACTGCGCAGGAAGTACTTACTTTACCCTGATTTTGAATAACCACCAATTGTCTTGATCGATTATCCTATAAACGGTTCTATTCTATGTCTAAAAATATATTCATCACAGGTGCCACCTCAGGTTTCGGTATAGTTGTAGCTAAAGAGTTAGTTAGTCAAGGTTATGTAGTTTTGATAGCTACCAGAAGCCAAGAGAAGGCAAAAAAGCTACTGAACGATCTTGTTCCAATCGCAAGTAAATCAGGTGGCTCAATTGATTGGATAGAGTGTGACCTTAGCTCAATCAAGTCTATAGAGGAACCATCAAAAAAAAGTGGCTTCTAAGTTTGACCATCTCGATCAATTGATCAATAATGCAGGTGTTTGGCACAGTGAATTTACTGCGTCAATGGATGGGATAGAAGAGACCTTTCAAGTAAATGTAATAGCACCTTATCTTTTTATAAAGAACTTGAAACCGCTGCTTGATAAAGCCGAAACGCCAAAAGTGATCAACACAGCGTCTGGTTTGCACACGGGAACAGTCAATTTCAATGACATTCAATACAAAGCTCAGTTCAGCGGTTTTAAAGCTTATAGGCAGTCTAAGCTGAGCATTATACTCTTGACAAGGCTGTTTGCGAGCCGAGGGCAAAAGATTCAATATTATGCTCAGCATCCAGGAGTAGTGAATACAAGCCTAGGAAGGCATATGGGAGGCCTGGCCAATTTGTTTTTCAAATTCATAGGAGTTTCTAAAGAAAAGGGGGCTCAAACGTTGCTTCACTTATCTGAAACGCCAGTCGAAAAGCTGCAAAATGGGGAATACTATGCCAAATCAGCTCCAAAGCGTATCACAAAGGAAAGTTACGATATGCAGGCTGCTGCACGCCTTGAAGAAACCATCATTTCGATGTTGGAGTAGTTTCCTTAAGCGGTAAAAAAGCTTTTCTGAGCTTCCAACGTTTTTGGATACTCTTCTAGAGCGTGTCTTAATACTTCAATTGCTTTTTCTAGCTTTTCAGTTTCGAGCACATAGGCAAGTCTCACTTCACGCACTCCTAAGTCTGGTGAAGCGTAGAATCCTGCCGCTGGAGCCATCATTACAGTTGATCCTTTATACGAATAACTGTCAAGGATCCATTGACAAAAGTTTTCAGCGCTGTCCACTGGCAATTCGGCCATAGCATAAAATGCACCACCGGGTTTTGGGCATGTAACTCCATCGATTGAGTTTAGTCCATCAACCAAAATATCTCTTCGTTTAAGGTACTCTTCCTTTACGTCATCAAAGTATTGCTGAGAAGTATTCAAAGCAGCTTCTCCTGCTACTTGACCTAAGGTGGGAGGACTCAATCTTGCTTGGGCAAACTTCAATGCCGTAGCCATCACCTCAGTATTTTTTGATATCAAAGCCCCAACGCGTGCCCCGCACATACTGTAGCGCTTTGATACTGAATCAACCACAATTGCGTGATTTTCTAGACCCTCTAAACTCAGTACCGAAATGTGCTCCTTATCATCATAGCAGAACTCACGATATACCTCATCGGCAATAAGAAATAAATCATTGGCCAAAACAATCTTTCGTAGCGTGTCAAGTTCTTCTGCGTTATATAAATATCCAGTAGGATTTCCGGGGTTACAGATCATAATGCCCCGAGTTCGATCATTGATCAATTCACGAAAGTCTTCTATTGGCGGTAGCGCATAACTATCCTTTAAGTATGTTGTAACCGGTCTTAAGATTACGCCAGCCTCCAAAGCGAAGGCATTATAATTTGCATAAAATGGTTCTGGTACAATTACCTCATCTTCTGGATTGAAGCAAGTCATCATTCCAAATAATATCGCTTCTGATCCCCCGTTGGTTACGATTATATCGTTGTGATCTACATCAATGTTATGCGTTCGATAGTATTTGGCCAACCCCTTTCTATATGAATCAAAACCCGCGCTATGACTGTATTCAATTACTTTTTGATTAAAGTTTTGAATGGCATTAAGAGCCACCTCAGGTGTTTCAATATCGGGTTGTCCGATGTTGAGGTGAATCACTTCTGTACCTGCACTTAAAGCAGATTCAGCATAGGGAACTAACTTTCGTATGGGTGATTCGGGCATGGCAAAGCCCTTATTCGAAATGAATGGCATATCCTTCGTTTTTTACTGAAGTCAAAAGTAAGAACCACCATAGACACTGTGGTCCGAATATTTCTTAGTTTAAACTGCTTTGACTTCTTCGACTGTAAACTTTAGACAATAAAAAAGCCCTGAACCACGGGTTCAAGGCCTTTACTGAAAATTCCACGAGAGAATTATCCACCAACCGTTGGAGCCGCTGTAGACTCTTTCGCTGGCATTGCATTGTCTGGCTTAGGTGCAGCCTCAATGTTTCCTTTGATTCTAATCACTTTCGTCTTCGAGTTTCCAGCGTTAGAAGTAATGGTCACCGATTTGTTGATTGGGCCTATACGCTTACTATCATACTTTACTTTGATTTCGCCCGTTTCACCTGGAGCAATTGGCTCTCTTGGCCATGTAGGAACGGTGCATCCGCATGAACCTTTTGCATTTGAGATGATGAGTGGCTCTGTTCCAGTGTTTGTAAAAGTGAATACCGTGCTCGCATCACCATGCTGCTTCATTTTACCGAAGTCATGAACTTCTTTGTCGAATTCAATTTCTGCTCCGCCCACCGCAGCATCTTGTGCGAAAGCACCTAGCGACATCATAAGTGTAGTTCCAAAAGCTATTGCTATATTTTTCATAATTGGTTTAATTAAGTCTTTTAATTGATGAATCAAAGTTAAACCGAGTGCTTCATACCCTCATGCGTTTAACACAACTTTAAGAAATGCGATTTATTGGAATCAGAACGCAAAACCAAGCAATGAAATTACCTTTGCGGCACTTAAATCGAGGTTAAAAATGAGCGAATTATCTACAAGGTATAATCCTGCGGAAGTAGAGGAGAAGTGGTACAAGCACTGGAAGAAGCATGATTTTTTTGAATCAAAACCTGACGA
>JALRDM010000179.1 GCA_023262195.1 Salibacteraceae bacterium
AGAAACCAATTACCCTTCACACTCGATTTGAAATCACAAGGTTTTTTAAAGCGCTTGTCATCTTTTGATTCACGAATTCTCATCACACTGCAACCGGAAACCGTAGACAATGAAGGAGCCATACCATCAGAGCTTCTGGATGCCATGTTAACCATTAGGGAAAACCGTGCATGGTTGATTCGATTACACCCATCGATGAAGCAGCTTCCTAACCGATATGACTCGCTACTAGATGTTGAAAATGTCTTTATTGAAATTCCTACAGCGCTGCCCTTGTATGTGTTACTAAACCACAGCACACATCACATAACCAAGTTCTCTTCCGTGGCGTTTGAAGCAAACGCTTTTAACGTTCCCACATTAATTATTGGCCAGATTGGGGCTTCTTTGTTTAAGCGTCAATTTAATAGTAAAGAATTCATGTCGAGCTTGGAGACTACCATAGCTGAATTTGTTGATCGAGATAGGTTTGATATAAACATGTCTGGTTATTTCAAAAAGTTCGAACCAAATAGCATTGAGCTCTAGGTGAGTCAAATGAGCAGTCTATACATCACTACATGGGGATATCCAACAGATAAGGATAAGGGCAATCCATTTATCAAAGAGATGGCTGAAGCCATAGCATCCCGTGGGGTAAAGGTAGTGGTGGTGAACTTGACCTTTAGATCGGCTATACACCTTTTTTCTAAACCTGAAATCCATTTTCAGGCCTCCGAAAGGGTGTTCTTAAAAACCATAGACTGTATCAGCTACTTACCGTCCTTTTTGATGAGTAAGCGAATTCGAAATAAAATGTTGTCGAAACAAGTTTCACGTCAAATGAATCGCATTGTAGCTGAATGTGGTAGACCTGATGCTTTTCAACTGCACTACATCCTTCATTCTTGGGGGGTGCTCTTTGAACCATTTTTAATGAAACATGGCATTCCTCATGTGTTATTTGAGCATTCGCCAGGCGGAGCATTCATCAAAGGAATAAATAAAGATTTTGGCGGGTTTGCTCAAAAAGATGACCTTTTTGATTTTGTCAAAAGGGCAAAATTTCGAATCGCCCGGATTCCAAAGTACCAGTTGAAAATGAATGCATTGTATGGTACGGAATTCAATTTGTTGCCTTCGTTTGTATTAATGAAACACTTCGAGCATGAACCACAACCTTTGGAAATGGACACATTTAAGCTTTTAGCTATTGGGAGTTTGACTCGGAGAAAGAACTTCATTTTGTTAATTGAAGCTTTTGCTTTGTTTTCAAAGAACAAATCAAATCTAGTGCTTTCCATTATTGGCGATGGGCCCGAACAAAATCGTTTAGAAAGTAAAATTGAAGCGTTGGAGCTGACGAATGTGGAATTACTCGGACAACGGACAAAAGCTGAAGTCTTTGATCAAATTGGTGAGTCGCATGCTGTGGTGGTTAGTTCAAAACACGAAACTTTTGGTAATACGGTGATTGAAGCCATGTCTCAGGGTAAGCCTGTTGTGTCCACAAAATGCGATGGCCCTGAAACCATTATTACAGAAAGCACCGGTATCTTGTGTGAACAAAATGCCGAGGCGCTAGCTGAGGCCATCGAACGCCTGTTTCTTAACTATGCAACTTATGATCAAGAATCCATCAAGGTACATTGCATGAAACATTATTCTGAAAACGCAGTGATGGATCAACTCTCCAACTTATATGAAAAACACCTAGGGCTTGCTTTCTAAACTATTGCTAAAAATACCGTCATTAAGAAGTGTGCCTGGGCTACTGAGCTTTGAAGAACATAGGCATATGGAGCCCAGTTTTTTTATTGTAGGTTTTCAAAAGTGTGGCACCACCACACTTTATGATTCGATCATGGCGCACCCCGATGCTGAACCGGGCATTATTAAAGAGAACAACATCCTCGCGGAGAAAGCAGAACGGATAGATGAGTTCAGGTTATGTTTTCCGTTGAAGAAGTCTGGAAAAATAACCGGGGATGCGAGCCACTTGCACACGTGGATGCCTTACGGATTGGAAAGAATCAAGAAGCATTTTCCCAAGGCTAAAATCTTGGTGATTATGCGCAATCCTGTGGATCGGGCCTTCTCGCATTTTAATATGGATAAAAAGATCGGTTACATACCTGAATCCATGACCTTTGAGCGTTTTGTAGATGTGGAGATGCAGATGCGAAGTGGGCTGAAAGCCGAGGCGAGTATGGAAGAAGTATATGCCAACATGAAACTTTTCGGGAATAAATACGGCTGGCCAATATCTCGCGGATTGTATCATATATATATTCAACGGTTGATATACTTAGAGCTGGATTTCCTTCCAATTTTTACGGACGACTTACAACTAGATTTCGATTCTGAAATGAATCGTGTCTTCGAATTCATTGGTTTGAAACCGATTGAAATCAAGAGGAAACAGAGTAATCGAGGGGTATATGATGATGACCTTGATGCAGACTTAAGGCAGAAACTTGAGGCCTTTTACAAAGCACCAAATGAGCGGCTGGCTCAACTTCTCTCTAAAAAACTGCCTTGGTAAATCGTGTGTGGAATTACGGGCATATGGCATTTCAATAAGTCACCGGTAGACCAAGGTGCCATCGAACGCTTCAATGATAGCCTTGCGCATAGAGGTCCTGATGGTAAAGGAATAAGCTTTCATCAGCAAAACTTGCTAGCCTTTGGTCATCGCAGACTTTCCATTCTTGATCTCACCGATGCGGGAAAGCAACCCATGAGTTATGCCGACAATCAATTGTCCATTACCTATAACGGAGAGATTTTCA
>JALRDM010000305.1 GCA_023262195.1 Salibacteraceae bacterium
CAACGAGTTTCTCACCAAATGGAGATGGAATCAACGATTTCTTTGAAGTTCGAGGAGAAGATTTAGAGTATGTAAAGCTTTCGATTTATGACCGTTGGGGTAATGAGCTGTTTGTTGGTGAGAATGAAAATGCGCGTTGGGATGGTAAACATGCTGGATCATCCATGCCAATCGGAAGCTATGCTTATGTTTTGGAATACAAGCAAACCAATCGCATTAAGAAAAATACTCAAGGAAACTTTGTAATCACTCGATATAAAGACTAATAAGCGATGAAAAGAATTAAAATACTCCTCTTGTCTTGTTTCTGCATGCTATCTGCATTGGCCGTAAATGCTCAGAATCAAGTTGGTGATGTTGATGGCTCAAATGAACAAGCCATTTTAAATGTATTGGAGATTTGGGAAGATTGGCATCAAGAGCAGACCGTAGACAATGCGTATGTAGGAGATTTCATGGTGGAAAATCAAGTCCCAACTTCTGGTTTGAATGGTCTTAATAGAAGAGAAACATGGTATTGGTGGATTTCTAATAACCCACAAAAAATCGAAGATTTCAATTCAATACATGAGGAAATGAATAATTGATCAGATAGGATCACTAAGTAATCTTCAACGCCTTGAGGATCTGCGATAAGCTGTCTTCAAGGCGTTTCTCTTGTTCTTCCATCGATTTATCTCTGGACCAAGTCGCCTTAAGACTGAAATAATACTTGATTTTTGGCTCTGTACCCGAAGGTCTTACAGACACTTTATTGCCTTTTTCGGTGAAGAATTGAAGAACATTCGATTTTGGTAAGTTAATTGAGTGGCTTGTTCCATCCTCTACATTTTTGGATTCACTGGTTAGCATATCATTAATACGCACAACCATATCATCGCCAAAAGCGGCAGGTGGATTACTTCGATAACCTTGCATGAGTTGGTCAATCGCTTTTGCACCTTCAGCACCTTTTTTAGTTACACTGATCAAATACTCCTGATAGAAACCGTGCTTTTTATATAGTGAACAAAGCATTTCAAAAGCACTCGATCCAATCGCCTTGGCCTCTGAGGCAAGGTCACAAAAAATGAGTGTAGAGGTCAACGCATCTTTATCCCTCACAAAGTCGCCAACCATATAGCCATAGCTTTCCTCCCCACCGCCAATAAACTTTCTTGAACCTTCGTTTTCTCTGATGAGGGCAGCAATATGTTTGAATCCAGTAAGGCACACTTCTGATTGAATACCGTGGTCAACGGCAATATCAGCGAAAATCTCACTACTAACGATGGTATATGCAATAAACTCATCTCCAGACAGATTCGAGTTGGCGAGTAGATATTCCGTTAAAAGGGCTCCGCATTGATTGCCATTAAGAAGTTGCATTTTACCATTTGCATCTCTAATGGCGACTCCAAGTCTGTCACTGTCAGGATCAGTTCCGATTACCATATCGGCATCTATTTCATCGGCTCTTTTCAAAGCCATATCTAAGGCTGCACGCTCTTCTGGGTTTGGGCTTTCTACGGTAGGGAAGTTTCCATCGGGTGTAGCTTGCTCCTCAATTATATGTAAGTCTGTATATCCAGCGCGTTTGAGTAGCTTAGGCATAATGGTGATGCTGGTGCCATGCAACGGAGTGAAAACTATTTTGAGCGGGTTGGTTTCTTTGGTTTTTCTCTGATTCAACGATGCTTCAATAAACGCCTCATCTGTTTCATCACCTAGGTATGTGATCAATTCAGTGTTTGACTCAAACTGAATTGCGGATAGGTCTTTTATTGAGCGAACTTCATTGATGATGTTTTTATCATGTGGAGTCACAATTTGCGCCCCATCGTTCCAATAAACTTTAAATCCATTGTATTCGGGAGGGTTGTGAGAAGCAGTAATCACAATTCCGGCTTGACATTGGTGATGTCTCACAGCAAATGAGAGCTCTGGTGTTGGTCTCAGTTCTGAGAACAAATAAGCTTCCATACCATTGGCAGAAATAATATCTGCTACAAGCTGGGCAAAGTTGGCACTATTATTCCTGCAGTCGTAAGCAATTGCAATGCGAAGGTTTTTTTGATCGGAGGATGATTGCTTGATGTAGTTGCATAAACCTTGGGTAGCCATTCCTAAGGTATAGCGGTTAATTCTATTCGATCCGATGCCCATAACACCGCGCATACCTCCAGTTCCAAATTCAAGATCCTTGTAAAAAGCATCCTCAAGCTCATTACCACCTTCATCAATAAGTTGCTGTATCCCAGCCTTAAAATCTTGGTCAATTTCTTGACTCAACCATTCTTCTGCCTTTTCTTGTGCTGTCATCTCCAAAATTTGCGGGCAAATGTAAGGTTAACCCCATATGTATTATGGTAAGCAACCGTTGTCTAACAAATTATTGCTTTAAAGAAGGCGCCTCTTTCAAACGAATGATTCTCTCGGTATATCTGCGTTTGAGGAGTTAACAATCGTGTAATCTGGAATCCTGAGCGCAGATTTCATTTCACTTAACCATGACAATCGGGTAACCAAAACATAAGTTCGGAGTAAAGTTCTCGGCTAAATAACTTGGGTTCTTTGTGTTATGAAACAAAAAGAAATTTTGAGGATTCTTATCCAACTGTGGCTAAAGCTTCAAATATGGGCTTTTGACAAACTCACACCTAAGTTTAATTGTATCGCCCACGCATTGCACATTTCAATTGGGCAGAATAATTACAGCAATCATGAAGCCGCCTAAGAGAAAAGTTGATACCGTAGTGCTTTCTGACATCCATTTAGGGACATACGGTTGTCATGCCAAGGAATTGTTGCGATATCTCAAGACCATTGATGCAAAGACCATTGTTCTCAATGGTGATATCATCGATATATGGCAGTTCAACAAACGCTATTGGCCACAATCTCACATGCATGTTGTGAAACACTTCACAGGTTTAATAGCTCAAGGTGTGAAGGTTCATTACATCACTGGTAATCATGATGAAATGCTCAGAAAGTTTGTTGGTTTCAAAATGGGGTCGTTTGAAATTTCCAATAAGCTCATTTTAAAGCAAGATGGACAGACATCATGGATTTTCCATGGTG
>JALRDM010000053.1 GCA_023262195.1 Salibacteraceae bacterium
AAAAGGGGCTTTTAGCCCCTTTTTTTTGGATCATCATTAAAGTATGATCAATTGGCCATGAGCTTCGATAATGCGGATTTTGAAATATTCCTAAACTCACTTATTTGTCCATAATTAACTGAGTTGATCAAGCAACCATCACCCACAGTTTTACCAAGCTTTACAAATGCTTGATTACTCGCCCTGAGATGTGCTTCAAATTTGTCAACCTTATCCTCATCTATGGCTACCACAACCCGAGATTGAGACTCACCAAACAGAGCTGCGTCCATTCTAGTATCAACCTCAATTGATACTTCAAACCCGATATGATTGCCAAATGTCATTTCAATCAAGGTATTGAGCAGTCCTCCGTCTGAAATATCGTGCGCAGCGGAAACGAAACCGTTTTGTATTGACTCCAGCAACACTTGCTGCATCTTATGCTCTATTTCTAGGTCAAACTCGGGAGCCGGGCTATTCTCAATTTGGTGATATTGTATTAAGTACTGTGAACTCTCAATACCCTTACAATGATTCCCTAACATATAAATCTTTTGATTCTTTTTCTGAAAGGATAATGGGGTTATGTGTTTTTTACTTTCAATAATTCCAATCATACCAATCGTTGGTGTGGGTAGCACTGGAACGGTGACTCCATCTATGGTACTTTGATTGTAAAAGCTAACATTACCCCCAGTAACGGGCGTTTCAAATCTTTCACACGCTTTTGACATCCCTTTAATCGCCCCAACAAATTGCCAATACGCCTCGGGGCTATACGGATTGCCAAAGTTCAAGCAGTTTGTGATTGCTGAAGGTCGACCTCCAGAACAAACAATATTTCTTGCTGCCTCTGAAACAGCTATTGCACAGCCATTTTCAGGATCGGCATACACGTAGCGTGCATTGCAATCTACGGTTACTGCCAATGCCTTGTCACTTCCTTTAATGTTAACAATGCCAGCATCGGAAGCACTATTTGTGCCCATGTTGATGGTCCCTACCATTGAATCGTATTGATCGGTAACCCAATCTTTTGATGCAACGTTGACATGGCCTAACAATGATTTAGCCACTTCGACCAAGTTGGTCGGTTCTGCGATATCGTCTTGATTAAACGCCTTAACTGCTTGTATATAAGTTGGCTCCTTGTAATCTCTTTCATAAACAGGTGCTCCACCACCAAGCACCAGAGAATCAGCCGATACTTCTGCTGTTAGTTGACCATTCATAAAATAACGAAGTGTGTCACCCTCAGTAACCTCACCAATCTGCACACAATTCAAGTCCCACTTATTGAAAATTTCGATCACTTCATTTTCTCGACCCTTCTTCACTACAACTAGCATGCGCTCTTGTGATTCGCTCAATAGAATTTCGAACGGAAGCATTCCTTCTTGGCGCGTTGGCACCTTATCTAACCAGATGTCCATTCCACAACCTCCTTTTGCTGACATTTCTGAGCTACTGCATGTTATGCCAGCCGCTCCCATGTCTTGCATACCAATAATTGCATCGGTATTGGCCAATTCTAACGATGCTTCAAGCAAAAGCTTCTCTTGAAATGGGTCGCCTACTTGCACTGATGGAAGGTCATCCGCACTATCATCTGACAAATCTCCAGATGCAAAAGTGGCTCCATGTATGCCGTCTTTTCCTGTGCTCGATCCCACAATAAACACTGGGTTTCCTACTCCATGTGATGTTGCTGATATTGTTTTATCAATATCCACAATACCTACGGACATAGCATTGACGAGTGGATTTTGGTTGTATGATTTATCGAAATATACCTCACCACCGACTACCGGAATACCAAATGCATTGCCGTAGTCACCTATCCCCTTCACGACTCCTTCTAGTAGCCATTTGGTTCGTTCCTCTTTTGGGTCACCAAATCGTAAGCTATTCAACTGGGCAATTGGTCTCGCCCCCATTGTAAAAATATCTCTATTGATACCTCCAACTCCCGTAGCCGCACCCTGATATGGCTCTATGGCACTCGGGTGATTATGAGACTCTATTTTAAAGGCGCAAGCCTTGCCATCACCAATGTCAACCAATCCAGCATTTTCTTCACCGGCTTCAGCGAGAATAGCGGGGCCAGCTTTGGGCAGAGTCTTTAGCCACTTTATACTGTTTTTATACGAACAGTGTTCTGACCACATTACCGAATAGATTGACAATTCCGTGAAGTTTGGGATGCGGCCTAAGTACCCTTTAATTTTCTCATATTCTTCGGGAAGAAGTCCCAATTTGCTTGAAGCATCTAGGGCTTCTTTTTCAGTGTATTCGCTCATCGAAAATTATTGAACGGCAAAATTAGTTTTATGCATTTGGCACACCGGAATATGCTGAACATTTAATTCACAAAGTCTTTACTTTGATCCATGTTGCTGACTGGCATACTCTTTACCATTCCATGGTTTTTTATTTGTCTCTTGTTGTATCTATACCTCAGCCGAAGGCTTGGTATAAATCGATGGTTGTTGGTAGCCCTATTTCAGATTAAAGTAATTGCCACGTTTTGTGTGCAGGCCATTTACACATACTACTATACCGATCGATCGCTCAATGATGTATTTCGATTTTTTGATGATGGCATCATTTTATCGGACGTTTTCTCAAAAGCACCAATGGATTACATCAAAATCATTCTTGGTATTTATGATGAAGTGGCTTTTCGAGGCTACTATTTTGACAAGATGAATGCTTGGATTAAGCCGTATGACAGTGGCTTATACAATGACAACATTTTGATGATCAAAGTGAATTCACTGCTCAACTTCTTTTCCCTTGGTCACTATGAAGTGAATGCCTTGTTTTTCTCAACAATTGGTCTAATTGGGCTCTCCTATTTATGTAGAGCGATTCTAGAGAATAAAGCACAGAGGCAGTGGACCTTACTTATTATTTGTCTCTTTCCATCTTTTCAATTGTTGATGTCTGGCGGATTGAAAGAAACGCTTTTGATTTATGGAATTGGTATTACATTGATGGCCGCAACTGGTGATTTTACCGTTCAAACCCGATTATTTTATGGTCTAGTTGGATTGATTATCTCTGGTCTGATCAAACCTTACTTTATTGCTTGTATGTTGCCGGGCTTGATTGCAATTTCTCTTTTTCCTGATAGAGCGGCAAGGTCATGGGTCGCTTGGATTTTGATAGTTGCTTTAGGCTACGCATCGGCACACCTGATGGGAATTGATTTGGTTAACTACATCGTTCAAAAACAACATGATTTCATTAATCATAGCTTAGAAATTGAACCCGGTTCTTATCGACCGATGGCGAGGCTTGACTACTCTTTAATTTCCATAATTGTGGCGGCCCCACTCGCATTGATCAAAACCTTAATACAACCCATGCCGTGGGAAATACGCGATGTTGGGGAGGTAATTATGCTCATTGAAAACCTGTACCTACTCGTTTTACTCGTTTTCGCTGGAAGAAATTTAGCAATTGGCACCAGAAATATCACAGCTCATTCAAAAATCAGAATGGCACTATTGACCATCATTCCAGGTTTAATACTGATTGGTCTAATATGCCCAGTTCTTGGAGCTACTATGCGCTAC
>JALRDM010000108.1 GCA_023262195.1 Salibacteraceae bacterium
GTGCTGAGCAGACCGAGAAAGATGCAAAGAAGTTGTTTCCAAAAGAGCTTTGGAATCGACTTCATTTACAGATTATTTTCTACGGGAGAGAATATAGTCCAGCCCGAGGATTCAAACTTGAGAACAGCCCTATTGATCAACTTATAGGCGTTAAGTCAAGACTGCCTAAATCTTAGTTTGAGATTTGCTCGATGTCACCGATCATGGCAGATCGTTGTACATTGAATGCCTTAGAGAAGCCTAGAATTTTTTGGATGGTCCATTCTGAAGGTCCCGATTGGCTTTTTGTCATTTCGATTTCTGTCTGTAAGTCCTCAGATTCGCTGAAAACAAAGTCGGTAAGAAGGGAATGTGGAGTGTAGCTGTGCTTCATATATATGGTTTGATGTAATTAAAAACATGTCACAAAAACGCCTTGGTACTATGAATATTGTGCAGTCTGAAAAAAAAATCAAGAATCCTTCAAATATTTAATTGATTATAAAGTCATTCGCAACTATGCCCGTGTACCAGTTATCCGACACAATTGCGTTTCCGAGACCAGATTTGGCCGAGGAAGATGGACTGTTGGCAGTTGGTGGAGATCTTTCCTTCGAACGTGTTTTATTGGCTTATGAGATTGGAGTATTTCCTTGGTATAATAGCAATCAACCCATACTCTGGTGGAGTCCACCGAAGCGAATGATTCTTTACCCAGGCAAAATGAAGGTCATTAAATCGCTTCGTAAAGCCATCGTTAAGGGCGGTTTTGAAGTTAAAATCGACACGGCCTTTAAGAAAGTCATGGAGCAATGTGCCAATGTTAGAAGGAAAGGTCAAACGGAAACATGGATTAACGATCAAACTATTACCGTATTTACCGAACTGCACGAGCGTGGTTTGGCACACAGTTTTGAAGTTTGGTATAAAAACGAATTGGTTGGCGGATTGTACGGTCTTTCCTTCGGACGGGCATTTTTTGGAGAGTCTATGTTTACTGAAATGACGGATGCATCCAAAGTGGCGTTTTATCATCTGCATCAATTTGCTGTCAAGCAAGGGTTTCATTTCATAGATTGTCAATTGCATAATGATCATTTGGCCTCACTTGGAGCGTATGAAGTGCCACGCACCACATATCTCAAAGAACTTTCAAAAGCACTCGCATACCCAGACCTTAAAGGAAAATGGATACACTACCAACAGACTTTGTAGCGACCCTTGAAGATCATTTTGATCGAGAAGTAGTTGGGGCTGTACTTAGGGGGTTAGATGAACCACCATCCATTTCCGTGCGTTTGAATCAAAATAAGCCGAGCGACCGATTTAACACTGAAAGGCGGGTGCCTTGGTCAGATCGAGGTAGGTTGCTTGAAAAACGACCAAGTTTCTCGCTTGACCCCTTGCTTCATGCGGGCGCATACTATGTTCAAGACTCTAGCAGTATGGTTATTGAGTATCTTTTAAACCAGCTCAGTTTTAAAGGTGGAGGAATTTTAGCGCTGGATCTGTGCGCAGCACCTGGAGGTAAATCCATCATCCTTTCTGATTTTTTGGAGGAACGAGGTTACTTGATTGCCAATGAAGTGGACCAAAAACGCAATGCAGTATTAACCGAGAATTTGTTGAAATGGGGAAGTGCACATCACGCAATCACGCGGCTTTCCGCTTCAAAATTGGGAGAGTTTGAATCTGTTTTTGATCTGGTGCTTATTGATGCCCCATGTTCTGGCGAGGGCATGTTTAGAAAGGATGCGTTTGCTTTAGAACAGTGGAATTTAGACTTGGTCGCTCAATGCACCAACACTCAAAGTCAGATCCTGAACGATATTGATTCTGCCATTCGGCCAGGTGGTTATGTGGTTTATTCCACATGTACAATGAATATACAGGAGAATGAACGGCAAGTGAAACACATGCTTGAGTTGGGTTACGAATTGGTTGCGATAGATATGCCAGAATTCGCGCATTACCTCATTCCTGCTTTTTATGAGAATGAAAAATTAGGTTGGTATTTACTGCCTGGAATTTCATCAGGTGAGGGACTGTTTGTTGCTGTGCTTCAGAAAAAGTCAGACGCGTCATTTTCACCGAGTGGAGGAGGATTTGAATTATTGGAATTTGAATCTCAAATGGAAATTCCAGAGGGCATCTTCAATTATCATTGGACTAAGAAGGAGGTGCAGTATGGTACTCTGGATTGCTTTGGTTTGCTGAACCGATTACCCCAGCAAATGGCTTTTAAGTCGGTAGGATTACCGGCTTTTGAAATGAAAGGCGATAGACAAATACCGAAACATGGATTGGCCATGTCAAATCAATTCAACATCGATATTGAACTCTCGGAAAAGCAAGCGTTAGACTATCTGCGCTGCCAATCCATAAATATGGATACCAGTAATTTACCTTCTTGGTGTATCGTAGGTTTTGAGGGAATACCCTTGGGGTGGGTCAAGGCGGTTCCCAATCGGTTGAATAATCACTACCCAAAATCGTATAAACTGCGCCAACAATGAATCGACCTCATCTATTTCACATTGTAATTAATCTCTGTTTCGCGCTCTTTCTGATTGGTTGTAGTTCACACAATTTGAATTTGAAGTCTGGAGATATTGTATTTGTTTCATCGGATACGAGTGGATTAGCTGGAGCCATCAAGGATGTTACGAATGAGTCTGGCCAACTCGATTTTGTACATATGGCCTTGGTAGAGATGGATGGTCAAGATACTTTTATGATTCATGCTGACACAGATCGAGGGGTATCAAGAGAACCGATATCAGATTTCAAAAAGCGATATCCATTTACCATGGTTTACAGGATTAGTCAGCTATCCGATGTCCAGGCATCCAATGCTATTAGGGTGGCGAAGTCACATTTGGGTAAGGACTATAATTTCACTTATTACAATATGGACAGCAATTTATACTGTTCACAATTGGTTTATCGGGCGTATCAATCAGACTCGATTTTTGAATTAAATCCGATGACCTTCAAAAACTCTCAATCTGATTCGTTTAACGCATTCTGGGTATCATATTACGATTCGTTGGATGTAGACATTCCTGAAGGAATGCTTGGATGCAACCCAAATCATATGGCTACCAATGCTCGATTAAGGTCTATCGGTCCTTTGTAAACTTTAGCCGTACCCTGATGTTTCTCGCAATACATTTGCGCACCGCATGGATTCACTCACACAGATTGTTTTAGGAGCAGCCGTTGGCGAGGTAGTGCTTGGCAAAAAGGCGGGGAATAAAGCTATGCTGTACGGTGCCATTGCAGGCACCATACCTGATTTGGATGTATTAGCCCGACAGTTTAAGGATACAACCATGGCGTTAGACATACATCGTGGCTTCACCCATTCGGTGGTGTTTTCGGTGGTGTTTGCGCCCTTGTTTGGTTGGCTCGTTTCTAGGTATGAGCGAAGTGGAGATTTCAGAGGATGGTCATGGCTATTTTTCTGGACGTTTTTTACGCACCCCTTATTAGATGCACATACCACTTGGGGCACGCAGCTGTTTTGGCCTTTTGACCTGCGGTTGGCGTTTCAGACCATTTTTGTGGTCGATCCGGTATATACGGTCCCGTTTCTGGTATGCTTGATTTTGGCGTTGACAAGAAAACGCGTCAACCCCAAGCGCGCATTTTACAATAAGCTTGGCTTGTGGATCAGTTCCAGCTATTTAGCACTCACGTTTGTGCTTAAGGGATTGGCGTTCATGCAATTTTCAGATGCATTGGAAACACAAGGCGTGAACTATACTGATCTGGATACCAGACCAGCTCCACTCAACACCATTCTTTGGGCTGCTAATGTTGATATGGAAGATGCGTATTTGCTAGGTGATTATTCGTTTTTCGATACACAACCCATTACCTTCAATTCCTATGCAAAGAATCACCATTTGATCGATTCCATTCGCGGAAATGAACGTGTGGAGCGCATGATCCGAATTTCTCAGGGATGGTATACCATCAGTAAACAGGATGGAAATCTTTACTTCAACGATTTACGCTTTGGTTTGATAAGCCTTGAGCCACAGTCCCAAGACTTTGTATTTAAATATGAAATAGGGGAGGACGAACGAGGAAACATCACATTTACCGAGGTGCCCAAAGATCAGCAGGATGCCAAAGCCATTGCCTCAGCACTTTGGACACGCATCAAAGGAAACTAATCATCCAGCTCGAAGAATCTTTTCCATTTTTCTTCGATTCGCTAAACACTGAAATGAGAACAGTGAGATGAGAATAATTGAGCCTTACGTCAAGATATTTGTCTTTCAATAACAATATCGATGTCAAAAGGATTAGTTTCTAAAAAGATTTAGAGACATCCCAAATTTAAAGAATGGCGGAAGTTTTCGATAAAAAAAGTCTGTGCGGAAGTGCTGTAGTGCCCCTCCTACTCAAGTTTTTTTGGTTCATATTGGTTATGAATAAGCAGAATGCACAATCCAAAAAGCACAGCTACTACAATCAATATCGTACTTATCAACCCAGTAACTCCAAACGACATACGAATAAGAATGGTAGACACGACAAACCCAGAGTTACGCATGATTTTATGAAAATCGTCCGTGTAAAAAAAAGATATCAGGAGTAATACAACATCTACTAAAATGAGTACGGTAAAAATATCTTCAAAAAACAAATTATTGATTTGTGTTAATAGTGGACTATCAAGAGAGTTGATTATGATTTTTTTCTTCCAGGAATAAAATGTGTAGGATGACATAATGAAGAATGTAGGTACCAGTATGAC
>JALRDM010000185.1 GCA_023262195.1 Salibacteraceae bacterium
TGAAAAATGGGGATGAGATGGACTCTCTAGAGTTTAGAAGGGCGCTTGTGGAACTTGGACTCTATGATCCGAATGCAAGCATCAAGGAAAGAGAACTTATCCTATCCACCTTCCCTGAAATGTTTGAGCTGGTAGGCAGGCCTCTGCTATCTGATCGGTTTGACTTTGCAGATGACAATTACTTTAAGGAGATTTATGAGAAAGGCGAGGCCCTAAGCAGAAACCCCGAAATGAGAGGGTTATCGGCATCAGGATCAAAACACTTTGTGTACTTCAATCGGACATATTTTGGTCTTTATCAGTTGCTTAATCAAGTCAAGGCAGTCATTGATACCAGTAATGTGATATCTAACCATCCTCTTAAGAAGAGCGCCTAGCACTCTTCCACCAACGTTAATTTTGATAAAGTTCGCTCTTAGAAGTTGCGTCTCGACTCTTTGTTTACAATGTGGTCACCCATAACGATTGAATCGAAACAAAAGAAGCCATGTTAAACTTTATGCCAAGTGATGCATCAATTATATCAAACTGATTTATATCACCGCATTTAGCCTATGCATGCCTTCGAATAAAACGACAGAACCTTACAGGATCAATAAATTTTGGAAGCTATGGCTTGTGCCGATTCAGCGCTTCGTTTTTTTTGGATATCAGTAGTTGAAAAAAGTTAGATTTCAGCGTATAGCCATTTTTCAACCTCACAAAGAATCCGTTAGAATGAATGGTCAAGTGCTCTGACTGAAACATACTGAGTCGATAGAATGGCACAACCCACGAGAAGTGGCCGTCACCATTTCTGAAGTGAATATCCACTCCCTTTTTTCGTATTTCAATATTACAATGCCAGAGATTCGCATTGGCTGCATTGAACGCCAATCCTTCCACATGCATCTCATGAATAATCAAGTTACCCGACCGCACTGGGGGCATTTTCACCAATTCCCAAACATCATATGCCTCACCAATGGCGGAAAGCTTGAGGTCTTCCATTTTTTTGTTGGGGATATTATGATCAAAAAATGCCATAAGTGATCAACAACACTCATGGCATTTAGTTGTATTTTGATTGGATTACACCCTAATCAGACCCCATACCTTCTACCAAAAATGGAGTTTTGCCATTGGTAATAATTACTTTGCCATTCTCGCTCTCAGCAGGCTTTTGAAACAAATGGAATTCAAACGCCATAGGGCCATACATTCCATCATGGGCCAGTCGTTTTATGTTATTTCTCGCTTATCAGAACGCCTTGCACATAGGATTCTATTGAAAGGATATAAGGCAGAAAAGGCTTTTTTACAAAAAGTGAATAGCGAAGCTATGCTGAAGCTCAAGCATTAGGTCAAGCCTCTGTGTTTGATGGATTTGAAGGCGAAGATTGAGGCAAATAACAAATAGCCAATATCGAGTCATACTAAGGCCGCGCGAAATGCGAGTCGTGAAGAGTGATGAGTGATGATTGATGAGTGAGAAGTAAGGCGCAAATAACCAGCTGCTGATAGCTAAAAACCAAGAGCCAGTCCTAAATATCCAAAACTCAATTTTCAATCCTCAATTTTCATTGAATGTAGAATTTCGAACATTAAATTTCCAATATCGAGATAGCGAATAGCTAGCAGCTTGCTGCTTGCAGCTGATAGCTTAATATTCAAATAAACTCAACTGACTAGTTTCGCCTTCCATGGAAATCGCCATTGTAATTGCCGTAGCCTTTGGGGCATCAATGCTCACCTTCTTCAGTGGCTTTGGGCTTGGCACGATGCTCACACCCGCGTTTGTATTGTTCTTTCCACCCGAAATTGCAGTGGCAGCTACGGCCATCGTGCATTTTGCCAATAACCTATTTAAACTCACACTCATTGGCAAACATGCCGTGAAGAAAATCGTGCTTGGTTTTGGATTGCCAGCCATTGTGGGTGCTTTTGGTGGAGCCTATTTTCTCGGTTGGCTCTCCAACCTCGATCAAGAGTTGCATGTTTTTGGTCTTACTACTACCCTACTCAACCTGTGCATTGGTGGACTGATCTTACTCTTTGCGCTGGTCGAGTTGATTCCGGGCATTCGAAAAATGGGACTGGCTCCGAGTTGGCTTATCGCGGGCGGTGTGATCAGCGGATTTTTTGGCGGGCTTTCTGGGCATCAAGGCGCACTGCGCAGTGCGTTCCTAATCAAATTTCCGCTCAGCAAAGAGCAGTTTGTGGCTTCGGGCATTGTCATTGCATGCCTCATTGATACGATGCGGATTGGCACCTATGCCTTTACGTTTGATTTTGACTCCATCATAGCCCAATCGGGATTGATGATGATGGCCACTGTGGCCGCATTTGCAGGGGCGGTGGTGGGAAAACGCCTGATGAAAAAAATCACCATCGATGCCATTCAATGGATCGTTGGGGGCTTAATGGCCATTGTTGGTTTGCTGCTTGCAATTGGGTTAATATGAGGCTCGCCCGGTCCGTTTCATAAATCAAATTTTACACGCTTTGGAATCAAACCCAATTAATCCTTTCATTTGTAGGAAAGCATTGAATATGAAAACGAAATTGATATTGTTTATTGCCATCCTGGGATTTGGATTGGCCTCTTGTGAAAAGTGCACCGATTGCACCTGTGTGGGATCCAATGTATTTGAGTTTGATCCTGGTATTACTGCGGATGAACGCGCAAACATTGAAGAACTATACACACAGGAGTTTGAAGATACCGCAGAAACCTTTTGTGACAACAGCCAAGATGAAGTTGACGCTTATGAAGATGAGTGGGAAACGATGAGCCGCTCATTTGATGAGAGCCAAGTACTGAACGGAAATGCTTGGAGCATCGATGCAGATTACGTATGCACATGCGTACAAGAAGAATAAACAATTACGACCTCTGATCAATTAAAGCCTCGTTTTTACGAGGCTTTTTTTGTGCTGAGTAACATGGCTGCCTTGGATAAATACAAAAAGACCCCAGCAGCAAGTGCTGGGGTCTCCCCCTCAATCCAGAGCTATATATCTATCAATATAGCTCAGGTTTTACCCTAATAGGACAATTTATATACGTAGACAAATGAAAAATGTTCGATAATATTTTATTCCCCAACAAGGAAAAAAAGAATTGCACTTTTACAATCCCATTCACCTAAACCATCGACCTTTCAACCTTTAACTTGATCGCATCGCAAGCATGAAAATAATTGCAAAAACACTGTTTGGGCTTGAAGAAATTCTTGAAAAGGAGCTGATTGAATTTGGTGCCAAAGAAACCAACATCCTCAATAGAGCCGTTGAATTCCAAGGTGATCAAGCCTTGCTATACCGAGCCAATTTATGCAGCAGGTTGGCGCTTCGCCTTTTGGTTATGGTTGATTCTTTTCAAGCACACAATGAGCGTCATCTGTATGGCAAGATTCAGCAGATGGATTGGAGTAAATACATCTCAGGCAAGCAAACCTTCGCCATTGATTGCACGGCCTATGGAGAGCGCTTTCGACATTCAAAGTATGCCGCACTTACCGTGAAAGACGCCATTGTTGACCAGTTACGCGAAAAAACAGGTCGCAGGCCATCCATTGATACCAACGAGCCCGATGTTAAAATCAATGTGCACATTTCTGATATCCATGTGGATGTCTCGTTGGATAGCTCTGGTGATTCGCTCGAAAAACGCGGGTATCGCCTCGAGGCCATGGAAGCCCCCATCAGCGAAGTACTGGCCGCAGCCATGATTATCCTATCGGGTTGGAATCGGCAGACACCCTTGTTCGACCCGATGTGTGGCTCGGGTACCATCGTGATTGAAGCAGCAATGATGGCAGCAAACAAGGCTCCCGGACTCGACCGTTCGTTTGGTTTTGAACGGTGGAGTGACTTCAATGCTGAATTGCTTGAAAATCTAAAGCAAGAATTGGTGCAAAACGAAACCAAACCCCAAGTGGAAATTTTGGGAAGGGATAGACATCGAAGGGCGATGGCCATTGCCGAGCGAAACGCCCGCAGAGCAGGCGTAGATCGTAATGTAACCATTGAGGCTGGAGACTTTATGAAAAAAGAGCCGCCTTTTGAACAGGGATGGATCATCATGAATCCACCCTATGGTGAGCGCTTAAACGAAGATGACGAGATGGAAGCGTTTTATCATGAAGTTGGGTTTAAACTGAAGCACGAATACGCAGGTTATACGGCTTGGATCATCAGTTCAAACAACAAGGCATTAAAACGCATTGGTTTAAAACCCGACACACGTATTCAGCTGTATAATGGAGCGTTGGAATGCCGATACAACGGCTACACCTTGTTTGCTGGAAAGCGACAGGATCAAATAAACCGAGACTAAATCAAATGGCTGCGGCCGCTTGCATTAAATCCTCAATGATTTTTTCGCTGGTAATGCCTTCGGCCTCCGCCTTATAATTGCGCACAATACGATGCCTGAGCACGTTTGTGGCAACGGCACGCACGTCTTCTCGATCGGGAGAATACTTACCGCGCATCAACGCATGGCACTTAGCCCCTACCACCAAATACTGACTTGCCCGTGGTCCAGCACCCCAATTGATAAATTCTTTGGTTACTTCCGGTGGATTGGCACCGTTGGGTCGCGTGGCACTGGTAAGATTTACCGCATAGTCCACCACACCATCAGGTATAGGTACTTTTCTCACCAAATCTTGGAAGAAAAGAATTTCATCTGCCTGCAACACTTGATTTGCTTCCGCAATGATGCCTCCGGTGGTAGCCTTTACAATTTGCACTTCCTCTTCAAAAGAGGGGTAATCGAGCCATACGTTGAACATGAAACGGTCGAGCTGTGCTTCGGGCAGTGGATAGGTTCCCTCCTGCTCTATTGGATTTTGGGTTGCCAACACAAAAAATGGCGCTTGCAGTGGATATCGATTGCCTGCGGCTGTTACTACCCGCTCTTGCATCGCTTCCAACAACGCACTTTGCGTTTTGGGTGGTGTTCGGTTAATCTCATCCGCCAGAATAATGTTGGCAAAAACTGGACCTTTCACGAACTTAAAATTTCGCTGATCGTCTAAGATTTCGGAACCAATAATATCCGAGGGCATCAAGTCTGGTGTGAATTGAATTCGGCTAAACGAAAGGCCTAGTGCATCAGAAATGGTGTTGACTAATAAGGTTTTGGCCAAGCCAGGCACCCCCACCAATAAACAGTGACCATTGCTAAATACTGAGGTCAACACAGCATCTACTACCTCGTCCTGACCAACAATTACTTTGGATATCTCTTGCTTCAGTGCAGCTACTTTCCTACCAAAATCATCCGCTGCCTCTACCTCGTCCTTGTATTTTTCCATTCGCTTTTTTGACTTGGCGGTAAAGTTGCAAAAAGTCCGTTTGATTTCGATTCAAGACCTCTATTGAATCGCTATAGCTTGTTAAATTTTATTCAGGCGAAGCGTATCCGCACACCACCGCAGAAAATGGAAAACACATATCATTGCGAAAAATCGAAACGGATGAATTTACACGTAATCAATACGGGATACTTTAAACTTGATGGTGGCGCTATGTTTGGCGTTGTTCCAAAGTCGCTTTGGAGCAGAACGAATGAACCCGATGCCAACAACATGTGCACTTGGTCTATGCGCTCATTGCTTATCGAGGATGGCGATCGACTTGTTTTGATTGACACAGGAATCGGCAATAAGCAGAGCGAAAAGTTTTTCAGTCACTATTACCTCCATGGCGACCATAGCTTGGATTCGTCTTTGGCTGCAAAAGGATTTCACCGAGACGATATCACGGATGTATTTCTCACCCACCTGCACTTCGACCATTGCGGTGGAGCCATTGAATACGATTCATCGAAAGATGCGTTTAGACCTGCATTTAAAAACGCTCAGTTTTGGAGCAATAAAGACCAATGGAAATGGGCCACAGAGCCGAACCCAAGAGAAAAAGCGTCATTTCTAAAAGAAAATATACTACCGATTGAGGAGAGCGGCCAGTTGAATTGGGTGGACGTGAATGACGATCGCACTACGAATGTTTTCAATAATGTGGATGTGTTTTTTGCGAATGGCCACACCGACAAACAGATGATCCCAATCATCAAATATGGCGACCACAAAATTGTTTTTATGGCCGATTTGCTTCCAAGCGTTGGCCACATTCCGTTGCCATATGTGATGGGTTATGACACCCGACCATTGCTTACCATGGCTGAGAAAAAATCATTTTTGGATGAATGCGCAGACAACGAGTATGTCATGTTTCTAGAGCACGACTCGGTGAACGAGTGCTGCACCGTGCAACACACTGAAAAAGGCGTGCGCTTAAAAGATGCCTTTTCATTCGATCAGCTCTAACGGTTCACTCCATGGGCAATTGAGCTGCCGCACTGCGATGTGTTTCACATCAATCGATCCTTTGCCACGACTTAGCCAGAAAAACACCTTGAGCTTCGCGTCTTCGGGCAGGTCGCGCGGCTTTTCAAAGTAGGCATTGACGGTTTGGTGGCCCAACGAAGCATCGCAGACCTTACGCAGATTTAACGTTTGGTACAAATGATTTCGCTGCTCGCTATCGATACTCATCACCAAAAAGATATCTGCATCATCGAAATCGCTGCCCTCAAATTCACTGCGCACATTGATGATGCGGTCTTCGGTCGATTCAAAATCCGTTGCAGCAACCTTAAACGACTTGCTGTAAGGATTCGCATTGCTGACTTCGCCCACCTCCGTTTTTTTCCAAGTCTTTTCAATGATGGTGTCGTGCAGGGTGCGCTCCGGCAATCCCAAACGCAATCGATCGGTGTCTGGGTGTTTGAACCAGCCGGCCATATCCATATTCCGGTTTGGCTCCCAAGTGAAGGAAGCTTCCACAAAAGACCTTTTAGTCATGGCGCTGCCCGACAAGATTTGGTTGTGATAATGTTTGGTAAGA
>JALRDM010000400.1 GCA_023262195.1 Salibacteraceae bacterium
AGGGGTGGCCCTTAATGATCAAATTCTAGATAGTGGCAGCAACAACTTCCTCGCAGCCTTGCACTTCTCTAAAAGCAATCTGGGAGCCGCGTTTATAGATATATCTACAGGAGAATTTTTCGCGGCTGAAGGAAGTCAGACTTACATTGAAAAGCTGGTGGTAGGATTCAATCCCAGCGAGGTGGTTTTTGAACGAAAGCATAAAGAACAGTTCGAAGAAATCTTTTCGCAACAATACCACACTTATCATCTGGAAGATTGGGTTTTTCAAGACGATTTTGCGAATGAAATACTCAACAGACAGTTTCATACCCACTCGCTCAAAGGTTTTGGTATTGAGGGTTTAGACTCAGCAATTATCGCATGTGGAGCAGCACTGCACTACTTGGGAGAGACGCAGCATGACCGGCTTCAGCATATATCTTCAGTATCGCGCATTGATGCACACGATCATGTTTGGCTAGATCGGTTTACTCAAAAAAACCTTGAACTATTCTCCTCAACGCATGAGAAGGGCAAGTCTCTTTTGAGTGTAATAGACACCACCCGGACACCAATGGGAAGCAGGTTAATGAAAAACTGGCTAGCGTTTCCGCTGATTGATCTCGATAAAATGAATGAACGCTATGCAGCCGTTGGCTGGATGGTTGAGTATAATGAATTAAAAGACCAGGTTCGTGATCATTTAAAGCGTGTGGGTGATTTGGAAAGAATGATCGCAAGGCTTTCCATTGGTAAGCTCGGTCCCAAGGAGGCCATCCAATTGCGTAAGTCCTTGGAAGAATCAAAGCTTTTGCTTCCGCACCTACCCGATGAATCACGTGAAAAACTTCAAAGTTGCCTCGACCGATGCGAATCAGCCATCACATTAATTAAGAAAACATTGAATGAAGATGCCCCTGCGTTGGTGAGTAAGGGCAATGTGATCGGCAATGGAGTGAATGAAGCGTTGGATGATTTGAGAATTTTGGCCTATTCGGGTAAAGACTATTTAGTGAAAATTCAAGAACGCGAGTCTGAGCTCACCGGTATTACTTCCTTGAAAATAGGATTCAATAATGTATTTGGATATTATCTAGAGGTCACCAATGCGCATAAAAGTAAGGTGCCCGAAGAATGGACTCGCAAGCAGACACTGGTCAATGCAGAACGATACATTACTGCTGAACTCAAAGACTACGAAGAAAAAATATTATCTGCCGAAGAGAAGATTGGTGCCCTCGAAACTCGACTATACACGGAGTTTTTAGAGAAGCTTTGTTCGCATATACACGCCATCCAAAATACCGCGCGCCATATAGCTCAAATCGATTGTTTGGCATCGTTCGCTGATAATGCCTCAAATTTTGGCTACTGCAAACCTGAAGTGTCCGATGACAATAAAATCAATATAGTTCAAGGTCGGCACCCCGTCATTGAGCAGGAATTGCCCATGGGCGAAGCATACATTGCCAATGATTTATTCCTTGATAAAGAAGCCCAGCAAATAATCATGCTAACTGGCCCGAACATGTCGGGTAAATCAGCCCTATTAAGACAGAGTGCCCTTATTACAATCATGGCGCAAATTGGAAGTTACGTGCCTGCCTCTGCTGCGCAAATTGGTGTAGTCGATAAAATTTTCACCCGTGTAGGGGCGTCCGATAATATTTCCCAGGGAGAATCCACCTTTATGGTTGAGATGAATGAAACGGCTTCGATACTGAATAATATCTCTGAGCGCAGTTTGGTCTTATTAGACGAAATTGGCCGCGGGACCAGTACCTATGACGGAATTTCCAT
>JALRDM010000313.1 GCA_023262195.1 Salibacteraceae bacterium
CTATTCAAGATTAGGATGGTATAAAGTTGCTCATAAACTAGCTTTGAATGCAATTTTCACGATATGGATTATCAATACCTCAAGCAGTTTCTTTCCGAAGAGCGTCAAATAGTAATTACCACGCATAAAAGTCCGGATGGAGATGCCGTAGGTTCATCCCTCGCATTGAGGTCGGTATTGGTTGCTGAAGGTCATAATGTCTCTGTCGTGGTTCCTGATCAGTTTCCTAATTATTTAATGTGGATGCCCGAAGCGAATTCCATTTTGATATATGAAAACCATCAAGCAGAAGTGCAAGAACTGTTCAATCAATGCGATCTTATCTTTTGCTTGGATTATAACACACTAGAACGTGTGGGAGCGCTTAAATCTGAAATTGAAGCTTCTGACGCTAAACGCGTATTGATTGATCACCATCTATTTCCAGACAAGAATTTCGATTTTTCTCTTAGTGATACTAGTGCCTCATCAACAGCTGAGTTGATCTATGAATTCATTTCTGGGATGTCATTTACTGATCACCTCGATAAAGATTTTGCTGTATGCATTTACACGGGACTTGTGACCGATACGGGGTCTTTTAGATTTTCATCCACGCGTTCAAATACGCATTTGGTTGCATCAGAGCTTTTAAAACTTGGACTTGAGCCTGCCATCGTACATCAAAATATTTATGACAACAATAGCCTTAAAGCGCTACGCTTGAAGGGATTTGCACTCAATGAAAAACTGGAAGTAATTGCGAATTCAAAGGCGGCTATCATACCATTGGCGTTGAAGGAGAAAAATCGGTTTAAATATCAAAAAGGTGATACGGAAGGCTTGGTTAATTATGGATTATCAATTGAAGGAGTAGAGGTGGCCGTACTTTTATCGGAAGAGATGGGTTTTGTCAAGTTTTCATTTCGATCTAAAGGACTAATCGATGTAAACGAAATAGCAAGAAGGTCATTTAATGGAGGCGGTCATCGAAATGCTGCAGGTGGTAAACTAGACTGTGATATCAATGCCGCAATACGTTTGGTCAAGACTGAATTAGAAAAAATTGATTATGGTTCATAGTGTAAAATTGATCATGTTTTCGTTGGTTGTTGCCATTGCGCACAGTTGTGGAGACAGCAATCAACCTCCTGAAAACTTTCCATCACAAAAGGAGGTGAATAAATCATTGGAAACCATCAATCGAAAATTTGTGCTCGATGAAGCAATGATGATAGACGCTTACATAGAACGCAGAAATCTTGAAATGAAGACTACAGGTACCGGACTCCGATATAAAATATTCGATGAAGGCGCGGGTGAGTTAGCATCGAATGGTCAATATGCTACCGTTGAGTATAAAATCTCATTGCTAGATGGAACGGTAGCCTATGATTCGAGTGAAGATGGTCAAAAAGAGTTTTTGATTGGTCAGGACTATGTTGAGTCAGGCCTGCATGAAGGTATCTTGATGATGCGCAAAGGAGATAGAGCCAAATTCATTTTACCATCGCACTTGGCTCATGGTTTGAGTGGCGACAACAACAAAATACCGCCAAGATCTTCGGTGGTGTATGACATCCGCTTGATATCGCTAAGATCATGATTCGAGTATTTAGGCTCGGTTGCATACTTCTCATCATTATAACCTTCGGTTGTAATGATTCGGATCATCCTGGATATTCCAAACTCCGCGGATCTATTCACTATAAGTTGGTTGCAATTGGTGATGATGGCCTCAAGGTTGAAGATGGTCAATACACCTCTGTTGAGATTAAGGTTAGAGTAGATTCTATGCTCTCTGCACACAAGAGCTACTCAAGGCTGAGACTCGATTCGAAACCGTTTCCATCTTATTTATTGAATCTACTGGCCGAGGCCACCGTTGGGGATAGTATGTTAATATTGGGTTCCGCAGACGAACTTGAGTTGAATCAAATGCTTGGCAAGGAACTATTTAAAACAGATACGCTTGTACGTCTCGAGGTGATGGTCACTGAGGTGTTTACGGACAGCCTATTGCGACATACGTTGGCCAAAGAGCGCATGATAAAAGATTTTGAGCTCAAAGAAAAAAGCAATTTAAGGAAGGTTCTTGACTCTTTAGATATTACAACCGAACATTTGGTAGATGGTGTTTACCTAAAGGCCTTGAATAGCCCAAGTGATAAACCAGTTTCGAAAGGTGATTTCGTGAGCACTAACTACATTCTTAGTTTGGCTAATGGTCGAGAGGTTGCCAATACCTATATATCCGAACCTTTTGAATATCAAACTGGTAAACCAGATCAAGTGATCACAGGTTTTGGGGTTGGTTTATATAACATGAATTATGGCGGAGAATATCTATTGGTAATTCCATCAAACCTAGGTTTCGGAGCTAAAGGTTCAAGTTCAGGAATTATTCCGCCATACTCGGTTTTAATATATGAGGTCAAATTACTAGACCAGTCAACATAAACGATAGCTTTACCGGATAAACAAAACGTATGAAGTATCCTTTAATTTTTCTGTCTCTAATATTAAGTTCATATGCCTGTAATACGGCAGGAGAATCAAGTGAAGTAAGTGAATCTGATAGTCTATCGGTTGAACAAACTACAACTGATGACTCAGGAGTAGATATTGAAATCATTCAAGAAGGGCAGGGGCCAAAGCCAAATCCTGGAGATATCGTCACAGTTCATTACACAGGTACGCTTCCAAGTACGGGTGAAGTATTTGACAGCAGTGTAGAAAAGGATAGACCGTTTTCATTTGCCATAGGAAAAGGACAAGTAATACCAGGTTGGGATATTGGCATCGCTAAGTTGAATGTAGGTGCAAAGGCCATCTTGCATATTCCGGCAAACCTTGCGTACGGAGACAGAGCTACTGGCCCCATACCACCCAACAGTGATCTCGATTTTGAAGTAGAAATTCTAAACATTGAGCCCGCTCCAAAGCCAATTGTCCACAGCCCGTATGACACTGAAGGCATGGATGAGCGTGTGACTGATTCGGGTATTAGGTATTTTTTAATTGAAGAAGGCGATGGCGCCAACATCTCAGCTGGATCTAGAGTAAAAGTTCACTACTACGGGTATTTTCCGGAAACTGCTGAGAAGTTTGACAATTCATTTGAGCGCGGTCAGCCCATTCAGGTGATCGTTGGTCAAGGTCAGGTAATACCTGGTTGGGAAGAGGCTTTGACCTTGTTGAAGGATGGCGGAAAAGGTAAATTTATAATTCCATCCTCCCTCGCATATGGAGAAAGAGGATATCCTGGAATAATTCCACCAAACGCAGATTTAGCATTCGACCTACAGATAATGAAAGTCGAATAGAGTCAGTTATTGCCAAATGAGAAATCGCCAACGGCTATAAGCTGGTCATAGTCAAACCCAAGCTGCCTGTGATACACTAGAATGGTGTATTCATTTTCGGTTTCGAAATGAGATCCTGAAATGTATGAGAGGTCAGGATTTTGCGAATAATCATCGGCAAGGACATACATGTAATTATACAGCCCTTGTTTGAGGTATAGTGTGTTTTCAAAACGCTCGAGTTCCGCATTGTACGTCATGCGCGCCTCTGGTTTGATTTTCCAGTCGGTTAAGGCGCCAAATATGTACACATTACCATTGGCAACGGGCGCACTGCGCTCGAGACTGAAGTGCGTGTGCACATAATCTGCATCAGCGTGGTCAACGCTTCCTAAACGGTCGTTTTTTATGAAAAACCAACCGTTAATGTCTTGTCGCTGCAAATAGGTAAGTGAAGACCTACTTCGATCCAATTCTAAATAGGCATGGTTTTCATTACCTACAATTTCCATTCGTTCAATGCCTTGGCCAGTAAATCTCGTGTCCTTTATATCAAATAATCGAAATTCATTCAAACCGAGAAACGTGTTTTCTCCATCATAATCATAATCGAGCTCATTGTTTTTTACAAATCGAGGTTTGAGGTCATAAAGAGCCGATTCCCAGGTGTGATTTTGTAAAACCACCACTTTCAGATCTGAATATGGATTGGTTATTTCATAGTTTCCGGTGAAGATTTTAAAATCAACCTCTTGATGGCTATATCTCTCATGCACCATCGTTGCCTGGCGTACGGTTGCACTCAGGCTAACAGGAGATATCTCCTCAACAACTGAAAATCTTCGTGTCAAAATCAATTGGTTCTGATCTCCTTCTTCAAAGACTTTGATGACATAGTTACCAGATTTGGTAAGTCGAATTGTCGAGTTCGGTATATCTATTTTATATTGAATAAATCGCTGAAAAGTATTTCTAGAGTACTCATATTCGAAAATGAAGTCTTCTGTTGGGCCGTCAATATATTCTTGGTAATCTAGCTCACTTTTTTCCCAGTTGTAATCACAGTGGATAATGGTATACATGTAGTTACCAAGCTCTTCATCTAAAATGTCGAAATGAAGCTCAAGAGGCACATCATCATTCAAACGATAAATTGGTTGCGCCAACGGCCAATTTTGCGGATGCATCACTACTGATCTTACATTTTCACGATAGGCGTGATTTTCGAGTCTCAGGTATTGACTATTAAAGTATTCATCGTTTTGAGCAATGGAGCCCCAATTTGCCACCAAAATGAAAACTCCCAACACCATCAATCTTATCATAATGCAAGTTTAGTGCAAAGGGATTCTTTTTTGTTTATGTGTTAACACAGTCTGGTTTTCTAGCAAATTCGTACCCATGTATTCATTTTGGGAGCAAGGCCATTTACAAGAACATGACATAGCAATTATTGGTGGAGGTTTGGTAGGTATGTCCGTTGCCGCTTCAATAAAGGAGCGTTGGCCTGAAAGAAGTGTAACAGTTTTTGAAAGGAGTGTGATTCCATATGGTGCCAGCACGCGAAACGCAGGCTTTGCATGCACCGGAAGCCTGAGCGAGTTGGCGAGCGACATTGATTTGATGGGTCATGATTCTGTACGAGAGTTGGTATTTCAGCGATGGTTAGGATTAAAAATCACACTTAAAAGAATAGAAAGAACGCAATACGATTACTTCAATCATGGTGGGTTTGAAATTATCAGATCTGATGAATTAGAGGTGTTGAATCGCCTCCAAGAAGTGAATGAAATGGTAGAAGACTTCTTACCTGAGTATATCACTGTACAAGATGATGCAGGTGAGTTTGGAATTAGCTTAGGTGACAATGAAAAACTATTGCATATACGAAGTGAGGGTCAGTTACACCCTGGTA
>JALRDM010000318.1 GCA_023262195.1 Salibacteraceae bacterium
CAGGACCGATCAATAGAGGTGTGGAAATAACCAGTGACCTTGCAGACAGTGAATACAGCATTATTCTAAATCAGGTAGAAAATGGAGTTGCAACACGCATGGCAGTGCTATATCTACTGGCAGGTGGAACGAAATCCGTAGATTGATTGGCTATATTTGTCTATGTACAAAATTTAACCCCATGAGTTTAACTGTCACGCAAGCCAAGGGCTATTCAATAGTAAAGGTTGAAGCCAACAAACTAGGCGGAGTTTTATCTCCAGAGTTGAAAGACAAGTTCGTTGAATTAAACCAACTCGGTGTGAAAAGCATGATACTTGACTTGGGCAACGCCCAATATTGCGACTCTAGTGGTTTGAGTGCCATTTTAGTTGGCAACAGGTTATGCAAAGATGCTGGTGGGGCATTTGTGATTTGTGAGATTAACGATATGATCAATAAGCTCATACAGATTTCTCAATTAGATTCGATCTTGACCATCATACCAACTCAGCAGGAAGCAATGGACTTTTTGATCATGGATAATATTGAAAAAGGGCTAGACAACGAATGATAAGACTTCTAACCCTGCTGCTAATTTCCTCCGTTGCTTTCCCTTTACTTTCAGTAGGGCAATGCACGCTAGACACGACTTTTTCAGGACTGTATTATTCGGAGTTTGGAGACGAGCTTCCTCCGGCAAGAATAAACGCTGAATATGAAGCGGTGATTCACATTCAAGTTCCAGCGGATACTGGAGTTCTTGGTCTTCCACCCATAAGCATCGATAGTGGTGTAATTACCGATGTTTCAGGTTTGCCAACTGGTCTTGAGTATGAATGCGATCAACCTCGATGCGCTTATCCAGGAGGAACTTACGGATGTGTTCGTGTGTTTGGAACACCCACAGATACTACCGAGATTGGAAAGAATGACTTGATATTGTCAATTCAAGTGTACACCTCCCTATTGTCAGGACCCAGAGACGTTGAGGAGTTTAGTATCGAACTTGAAGCGGATTTCCCTGCTGCAATCGAAGATGTTGCCGAATCTACATTGAGCATTGCTACCGATCAAAACCCAATTTCATCGGATGGTTATTTGATCCTGCAATCAAGTAGGGTTGGGAAGTATCGATTGGTGATATACTCATTGCTCGGTGCCAAGGAGGCGCTTTTAGTTGCAGAGACTACAGGAAATGAGCAACGCATAGGAATCAATCAATTCGATCTCTCTGCAGGAGTATATTTTGCAACGGTAGAAATGGAAGGACAAATGCAAAGCGTACGCTTTATCGTTCGATAGAATCGCCTTGTAATGTCCATTGTGTTATCCACAACTATTCTAGGTTCTAATTCTGCTTTACCCGCTTTTGGTCGCCACCCCACGGCTCAAATTTTGCAATGTGATCAAAGCACCTATCTGATAGATTGTGGTGAGGGTACTCAAATGCAACTCCGTAGATACGGGGTCAAGTTTCAACGGATTAAAGCCATTTTCATTTCTCACCTGCATGGCGATCATTATTTCGGCCTTGTCGGTTTGCTTAATTCGATGAATCTACTCGGTAGAAATATGCCACTGGTTATTGTCGGTCCT
>JALRDM010000003.1 GCA_023262195.1 Salibacteraceae bacterium
TGGCTACACCAAGCAGGTGATCAGATTGGCGAAATCTATTTCAAAAGTTAGAAGGCTGATCTACTATTAATAGTTCGTTCCTTTCAGAAAATCAGAGCCTCAATCGTTGGATTGGGGCTTTTTTGTACATATTCGTTTGAGTGAGGAGAATGAAACGCCTAGATCAGGTTAAAGTCACATGGATGGTCATGGCTCTATGGGTAGGACCATTGACTTGCGATGCGCAGCACCATCCACCGCTGTATTTTGAAACCACGGACCTCGTTGATTCGTTTGACCAAAATGGCTTGCTGGTAGACAGTGTATTGATGAAACATCGTATAGAGCGCGCGGAAGCACTCAACATGGCATATACCCGAAACCTGATCAAGCTTCAAGAACCAAGACTATTGAATGCCACTGGAGCGGATGAAATCTATCGCTTAACCCTTCTCCGACCTTCGGAAAACCCTATTGCTCTTCGTGTAGAGCGCACGGAGGAAAATATCCTAGTTCATGCTAAGGAGCAGCACATGATTGAAGAAAACCGATTCTTTATTGATTATGAGCAAATAAAGCTCACGGAAAATGACTGGAAGACCTTGGCTCACCAAATTGATCAGTTGGAATTTTTCAATCTAAAATCTACCCTACCCGGCTCAAGAATAGACCACCAAACAAATACCATCTGGATCTTAGAAGGGTGCAAATCGAATCAGTACCATATGGCGCAACGGATGCATGATCAAGCCAGTGATTTGCGCGCTACACTTAAAACGCTCTCATCCTTGGCCGAGATGGAAATTGGGTTTGGTGGTCGGTAACATCTTAACTGGCGCGCATTTATAATGCGTGCCTCTCTTTAAATCAATCCGTACGCCATATAAAAGCGCACGAAATAACATTCTACCGCAACAACTTCAAATACTGCGCTTCTTTGATCGGGGCAAATGATGCCGTAACCAAAAAGTAAGTTTCATCAATAGGTTCTGCGCTGAGCTTGGCGCGGGTGTACAGGGCTTTGATGTCGCCATTGGTCACTTCAAATGATTCTGCCTCGTGTTTGAATTGGATCACTTCCTCCGCAATGGAAGCCACTGAAAGGGATTTCGCCCCTAGCGTGACCAAATGGTACAAGCTGTCTTCCTCGGCTCGGTAAATGATGGTGTAGTCCTCTCCTATCCTACTCTTCCAAGTAGCTTTCCAGCTTTTGCCATCGGTCACAAATTTGCACCGATAAGGCAATTGTTTGTCGATGCCATCCAACTCAGGATTGTCAATCTTGTAGGTGATTTCGTAGTTGATTCTGCCCTGGAATTGAGCAAAACCCACAGCTGCAATCCAAACCAGACAAACGGACACGAAGAAACTACGCCACATTGAGCGATTTGATTGCATCCGTGGCCTTTGCCAGCCGCTGATAAAGCTCATCACTGATTGGTGCCAACGGCAGGCGTACTTCATTTTGCATCAACCCTAGATAATGACAAACCGCTTTAATCCCTCCGGGATTACCTTCTTCAAAGAGCATATAAATGAGATCAATCAATGCATAATGGATGTGCCTGGCCTTATTGTAATCTCCCTGAAAACACAATTTAGAAATGGCCGAAAACTCAGTAGGAAAGGCATTGGCCACCACAGAAATAATACCATCGCCCCCAAGTGCCATATGCGGAATAATCAATGGATCATCGCCACTCAACACGAGAAATTTACCGGGCCGATTTTTAATGATCTGCCCAACCTGATCCAAATCTCCACAAGCCTCTTTGATGGCAATAATGTTTTGATGTTTCGCTAATTCGAGTGTTGTGGTTGGCAGCATGTTCGAAGCCGTTCTCCCAGGCACATTGTACAGAATTACCGGAGCAGGAGCCGCGTCAGCAAAAGCTTTGTAATGCGCAATGATGCCTTTTTGCGTGGGTTTGTTGTAATATGGACTGGCAGATAGTATGGCGTCTACACCCGATAGGTTGAATTGACCGAAAGCTTCGATCAGATGTTGGGTATTGTTGCCCCCATGCCCCCAAACAACGGGCAATCGTTTTGCATTGACCTCAACCACACAATCGAGCACCTGCTGTTTTTCTGCACCGGTCATTGTGGCCGACTCACCCGTAGTTCCTTGCACCACAAGGTAATCCAGTCCCCCATCAATCAAGTGATTGGTAAGTGATTTAAGGGCTTCAAAGTCAATGGATTTGTCACTATTGAATGGGGTAACCATGGCTACTCCCGTTCCTCTAAAGTCTTTCATGCTGCGTGTTGGTTGTTGTTGAGATTAAATAGGTATTTGTCTAGATGAGAAAGTGCATCATTGAAATTCGATTGATTGGTATCGATCATAAAATCGAGAAAATTGAGTCTGTCTTTACGTTTGAATCCGGCCCTTAATTGAGCGTCAACACGTGACATAACCAGGTCAGCAAACAGGCTTTCTCCATTGGTTAAATCGAGCGCGACTTCGTATTGCGAGGTGAGGCTGTGCTCAAGCTCTGGGGATAGAAACCCACCGAAAAAGCTAAAATCTGATGGGCAAAACGGAAAGTCTTTTAGGGTCGCTTGAAAACTTTCGAGTGCTTTTTTATTGGGAACGAACACGAATAAATCGACCACGCGAATGCCGCGTTCGCGCAACTGCTTTGCATAACTCTTAGCAGCCTTATAATGCTTGGAGTCTAAACAAGCAAACACCGCCACGCTATTGATCAAATCGCCATGTATAATCTGACTCGAAGCGTTTCTAGCCCTCAGATTCTTGCGAATTTGATATTTGGTTATGAAAGGCAGCATCCGCATATACTACTTGATTTTTTGCTCGGATGGTGGATCAACATACTCTTTGTTGTTTTTACCCATGCGCGCCTCCACATCTTGCACCAGCCTCCATTTGCGCTTTTTCCAGACAAGCGCATCAAACTCCATCACAGGAACGTAAAATTCAGAAAGGCCTTCGAGATCGGACTGCATGGGCACCAATTGATTAAACACGATCCTGTTGCGTCGTTTCTCATACCTGAGCGTTACTGACGCATCCGATTTATATTCCAATAGAAACCGTTTCACCTTAGTCTCACCGATATCAAATATATCCTCACCAAATCGAACACCTTTTTTGTTGATGATCATAACATCCACCACCTTAATGCTTGAGTATTGGTCGTGACCATCCCAGCCAAGAACCATGTACGTGCGCTTGGAACCTACTTTTCTCGTTTTTGAAGGGATAATCTTGTAATACAATGCCCCATACCAATTCTTTTGATTGTAAACCTTTCTCAATTCCCCTTCCAAGCCTTTATAGCCCTGCTCAAGCTCAATGACTTTATAAGCCTTGCTCTTCTTATCATAGTGTTGAATAAAGCAACGGTATCGGTGTGTTTGGTCATCTAGTGGAACATTCCAATTAATCATCCGAAAGTATCCGTCACCGCTTCTTAAATCTCCGAGTTGTGGAATGGTGTCAAACGGAGCTTTAAAACTCTCCTTGCTTGATAGCGCCACCTTTAAAAACTGCACGAACTCTTTGTCTGCTTTCAGTCGCTCTTCATCATTGGGAGCATTGATGGTTTTAAGCCTTAACTCCACCAACTGTTTGAGTTGGGCGTGAATGCCCACCTCAGCATCGTCATTTGAATAAGCAGAAAATGAGAAAGCTGCTAACGTTAAGCACGCAGCAGCCTTCATAATTTTAACAGAAATGGTGGTGTGTATTGAGATTATCACAAATGTAAAAACTCCTTTTTCTCGGTTAACTCGGCTTCTGATTCCCTGAAATCAGGATCATCCACACAACAATCAACGGGACATACAGCTGCACATTGTGGCTCATCATGAAAACCTACACATTCCGTGCATTTATCAGGTACAATGAAATAATAATCTTCTTCTACAGGACTTTGTTTTTCACCTGCAGGTACAACCTTGCCACCTTCTAAGGTATAATCCTCGGAAACACTAGTTCCATCACTAATAGCCCATTCAATGCCTCCTTCATATATAGCAGTATTAGGACATTCCGGCTCACAAGCACCACAATTAATACAAGTTCCAGAACAACAA
>JALRDM010000253.1 GCA_023262195.1 Salibacteraceae bacterium
AAAGCCCTCATGTGCTAGCACACTTAATTCACTTTGATTGGTAACAAGTTTATTCTTCATTGCAGCTTGCAATAAGTTCCAATCCCAAGGCTTAAAGTTAGAAACACCCACATTTCTTACTTTGCCAGATGCAATTATTTCATCAAGAGCTGCACCAGTTTCAAAGTGATCCATCAGCGGGTCTGGCCTATGGAGTAGAAGCAAGTCGATGTAGTCGATGCCCATGAGCTTCAATGATGCGTCTACTGATTTTAAAATATGATCTCTTGAAGTGTCATAGTATTTTACTCGAGCATTCTTATACCTGCCTACTGGTGCTACAATATCGCACTTAGTAACAATTTCCATTTCTTTACGAAGATGTGATCCTTTGAGTGCATTTCCTAAAATTTCTTCAGCTTCATAGCCACCATATATGTCGGCCTGATCAAAAGAGGTTATTCCTTGATGTAAACAACTTGATATTTTATTACGCACGTGCTCAGGCGATGTGTCTTGGTCATCACCCAATCTCCACATTCCATAGACTAAACGTGACATTGTAAGCGATGAGCTGATTTTAGTTCGTTGCATTAGTGGCGCTCTCCTAGCCCGAGTGGAGTTGAAGGTGTACTTTCTGGAACTCGGCCATATTCATGCGGTAAAGAGCAAGTTTTTATATTTGGCAAGACCTTTGAGCCAAAATGTTTGCATTCATCGAGGTGAGGATACCCAGACAGGATAAAAGAACGGACTCCCAATTTTTGATACTGTTCTAATTCACTCATCACTTGATCGGTGGATCCCACAATAGCAGCGCCACACCCAGATCTTGCTCTACCAACTCCAGTCCAAAGATGAGGTTCGACGTAACCGAATTCATCAGCAATTTTTCTATTTTTTGCTTGATGTGAGACTCCCAATGACGAGCTATCCTGAGCGCGTTCTCTTATTTTTTTTCCAAAGTCATCCTCTAGCTTTGATACTATATATTCAGCATACTCTTTTGCTTCTGCCTCGGTATCTCTAACAATCATATGGACGCGCAGCCCATAATCGAGGGTTCTTTCATATTTTTCAGCCACTTCATTAACAGATTTCATTCTTCCAATTATCTGTTCTTTAGGTTCTGGCCACATCAGATAGACGTCACAATGCTGTCCGCACAATTCAAGGGCTGGTGGAGAATATCCACCAAAATAAAGTAATGGCCCTCCTACTTGAAATGGTTTTGAAGGTTCTGTTGTAAGGCCTGAGAACTTGTAAATCTCACCTTCATAATCAATCTCATCCTGGGTCCAAGCTTGCTTCAAGATTTCCACTACCTCTCGTGAGCGCTGATATCGATACCCACTTTCAGCCTTTTCCCCTGGAAAATCAGAACTGATAATATTGATAGTTAACCGACCATTCATCATATGATCTAGAGTGGCGATAGTACGAGCAAGCATTATGGGTTGCATTTCTCCACATCTTACCGCTGCGAGCATGTTAATTTTTTCTGTTATTGGTGCGCAGCCAGCAACAAAGCTTAATGTGTCTTGTCCAACCTGATAAGAAGAAGGGCACAGTATATTTCGAAAGCCATAGTTTTCTGCTTCTTTGACGATTGAACTACAATGCTCCCACGAACTACGAAGGTTACCGTCGGGTATTCCTAAAAATTGGTAATCGTCCGAACACAAGGCTGAAAACCAAGAAACTTCCGCGGCCATTAAGTCAGAAGATGTAATTGGTACTACGGTCATACTTCCCCCTAATCTTACATCTTGCGTAACATTCCAACTTATGTAAATCAATAGTGTATCAATTTATGAATTACACACGTTGTTTAAACATGTCTGAAGCTACTTCTTTACCAATATACATCCAAATTAGCGAAATGCTTATGCGAGAAATTATAGCTGGTCGTTTATTGGATGGAGAACGTCTTTTGCCCGAAAGAAATTTGGCTAAGTCACTCAATATTTCTGTTGGAACATTACGAAAAGCTTTAAAAGACCTTGAACAAAAAGGTGCGCTATTTCGCAAGCATGGTTCAGGTAATTATGTAAAATTCAATACAAAGTTTGACTCCATTTACTCGTTTTTTAGAGTAGAATTAATTGATGGTGGAGGTTTGCCTTCTGCAAAAAATTTAGATATCAATTTGGTTCAGAAGCCAAAAACTGCACCGTTTTTTGGAGAATCAAATAAGTGCCTGCGGATTAGACGATTACGTTTCCTCGACGATCAACCCTGCGTATTGGAAGAAATACACTTAGATTCTATGAAAACTAATGGGCATAAATTTGATCAAATTTCACAGTCAGTTTATCTTTTTTATAAAGACACTTTAAATTTGCGCATTATGTCAGCTAAAGAT
>JALRDM010000054.1 GCA_023262195.1 Salibacteraceae bacterium
CTGGTAGATAAACAAACGAGGCGAACATGAGTTTAAGTGCGGCTTCATCTGACCGCTTTCTGTAGAGATCTATAGCGAACCAAAGAAAGGCCAGACCTGCGATGCTTACGGTGACCATTCTTATCCAATCCATTTCGGTAAATACAATCGGTGTGAGGCTGATTGGGATTAAAGACACGGTATACAGCAAAATATACATGGCAGACACTTTGCCTTTTCCTTGGCTTGAAGGCAGCAGTTTAAATCCTGCTTTTGAATAGTCCCCATTTGCTTTCCAAGCGATGGCCCAGAAATGAGGGAATTGCCACATAAACTGAGCAGCAAAGAGCACTCCAGGGATTAAACCAAAGTCTCCGGTGTAAGCAACGTAACCCAACATGGGAGGAATTGCGCCAGGAAAGGCTCCAACGAAAACCGCAATAGAACCAACGCGCTTTAGCGGAGTGTAAACCGCTACATAACTAAAGAGTGCCAAGGCCCCAAGTATTCCGCTCAACGGATTCAACCCAAACCATAATATGAGTAAACCAACCACTCCTGCAACAGCCGCCACAATCAACGCTTCGGAGACCTCCATCCTACCGTCAGGTATGGGTCGGTCTTGTGTTCGATTCATCAGTTTGTCGTAATCGCGTTCGATGATTTGATTAAATGCATTGGACGAACCCGTGACTAAAAACCCGCCAACAATCAGCCAAAGAATGTGCATGATGTTGGCTCCGGAAATATCGACTGCAAAAAAGTAACCGGTAAGCGCACTAAATACCACAAGCGAAGCCAATCGCATTTTAGTAAGCTGCGCGTAGTCAGATATTTTGCTTCGAGCTGGAGATTTTATTGCTGCCGTTTGAGCCTTCATTTTCGCTTTGCAAATGTATTCACCAAGATTAGTTTTTGTTTGATTCTACTTCAGTTTTTCGACTACGTTTGACCGCTGTGGCTGGCATCTATGTCCATATCCCATTTTGCAAGCAGGCATGTACCTACTGCGATTTTCATTTTTCGACCAACCTTTCCAATCAAGACCAGCTTACGCAGGCAATTTGTTTGGAGATTGAACAGCGCAAAAAGGAACTCGACTCAAAGCCACAAACGCTTTATTTCGGTGGTGGATCACCGTCCATTCTTTCGGATCACAGCATGATCTTATTAATGGAACAATTAAACCGCCATTTTGATTTATCGCAGCTGACCGAAACGACCATTGAAACCAATCCTGACGACCACAGTGAGGAGAAACTCGCCTTCTGGAAATCCTTGGGATTTGATCGTTTAAGCATTGGTATTCAGTCGTTTGTAGAGCGAGATTTACACTGGATGAATCGCGCTCATTCTGCCCATGAAGCCGTCACCTGTGTGGCCAAAGCCGCAGAAGCTGGATTTGAAAAACACACTATTGATTTGATCTATGGTATCCCGAATCAATCGATGAAAGAATGGGAAAGCAACATTGGCAAAGCCATTGATCTTGGTGTAAACCACATCAGCGCATACTGCCTTACGGTAGAAGCAAAAACCGCTCTGGCGCATCGGGTGAATAAGGGACTGGATCATGAAAAATCGCACGAGGTGATTGAGCAGGAATTTCATTTATTACAGGACCATCTGAAGCGCGCTGGGTTTCGACAATACGAGCTGTCAAATTTTGCCAAACCCGGATTCGAAGCCGTGCACAATGCCAATTACTGGTCAGGAAAACCCTATCTCGGACTTGGCCCATCGGCTCATTCGTTTGATGGCGAAAGCAAAAGGCGCTGGAACGTGGCAAATAACATGAAATACATCAAAGGTGTGCCTTCAAATAGCTACACGGAAGGCGAAACATTGACCGAAACCGATCGAGTAAATGAGCAGCTAATGACCAGTTTGCGCACCGCTGTGGGTTTAGAGAAAGTAAATATTTCCGACATCCATTGGGATCAAATAATGCGGCAGGTTGATCAGATGCCCGCTGCGCTACAAGCGATGCTCGACATTGATGAAATTGGGATAAAAATTAAACCAAAGCACTGGCTTATGAGCGATGCCGTGATTAGGGAGCTAATGATTGCTTAATTCTACACCACAATTATTATTCTTGACTCATGAATTTAAAGGAAGGCATCGACATTTCCATCCCCTACCGCACCAGTGAACAGGCCACCTCTGCGTGGTATGTAGATCCAATCAAGATCGAGCCGGTGAATGGCGATGGTTTTGTGGGCAGTGTGAGGCAGGGAGGCTCGGTCAACTTTAACGACATCACGCTCAACCCCCATGGAAATGGCACACACACCGAGTGTGTTGGGCATATCGCTCCAGAGTGTTTTAGTGTGAATCAACACATGAATCAATGGTTTTTTGAAGCGCTGCTCATCACCATCGAGCCTGAGAAAATGGAGGAGGATTGGGTGATTACAGCAGACCAAATACAAAAGGCTGTTGGAAATGAGCGACCAGAGGCATTGGTGCTGCGCACTTTGCCTAATGAGGAAAACAAATTACAGCGTAACTACAGCAATTCAAACCCAGCTTACTTAGAAGCTAAGGCGTGTGAATGGATGGCGAACAATGGTATTGATCATCTGCTATTGGACTTACCCAGCGTAGATCGCGAAGTAGATGGCGGAGCTTTGGCCGCCCACCGTGCCTTTTGGAATTATCCTGAAAATCCGCGCATGAAGGCTACGATCACCGAGTTGATTTACGTTCCGAGCAAAGTGCAGGACGGACAATACTTTCTCAACTTGCAAGTGGCACCTATTGAAAATGACGCTTCCCCCAGTCGGCCCGTATTGTATAGAAAGGATTAATGTATGTGCTATAATGCTGCTTATTCTATAGAGAAGAATTTGAAACACGCCATTAGCCGTGAGCAAGATCCAAACCTCAAGCGCAAATTGGAAGAGATGCTCGAAAACTGGCGTAAAAATAAACTGCCCTTTGTACCTCCTATTAGAATTGACGATGTAGTACACTTTTCCAACGCCTTTGAACACGCATTCTTTCCTGCTTTCTATCTAGAAAATGGAGAGCGTCAGCTCGGTTTTTTTCGCTGGGGACTTATTCCAAGATGGTGTAAAGATGAAAAGAAGGCTCTGACACTTTGGAATCAAACCATCAATGCCCGCAGCGAAACCATGTTTGACAAACCATCGTTTCGTGCTTCAGCAAAAGATCGGAGGTGTGTGATCATCTTGGATGGATTTTATGAATACCATCACATCGGCAAACACAAATACCCATTTTTCATTGAACAAAAAGGCAAGCCTATGTATGTAGCTGGCCTATATGAACTCACAGAAATTGATGGCGTGGAATGGCGAACGTTCACCATAGTGACCTGCGATGGAAACGAACGGATGAAATACATACATAACAATCCAAAAAATCCCGGTCGAATGCCTGTAATACTTGACTATGATCAAGTTGATCTTTGGCTGAATCCTAGACCCAACGTTGCATTGGAACAATTAGAGAATACCGTTACCTCAATGTGTACGCCACTGAATGATGCTGATTTAAATGCGTACACCGTGGGGAAACTTCAGGGCAAACACGGCATTGGGAACGATCCTCGCGCCAGGGAACGGTTTACTTATTTAGAGGTAGAACTCGAGGGCCACTGACCCCCGACATTTTCTTGAAGCAGATTTCTGAATCAGAAATAATAATTTTACTTTGCGAGAACCCTCAAAATAATATTCGCTTATGGCTCGGAAATTAGACGCAACAGATCTAAAAATTGTACAAATCATGCAACGCAATGGTCGAATCTCTAATCTTGATCTGAGCAAGGAGATTGGCCTCTCCCCTGCGCCTACACTAGGCAGAGTCAGAAACTTAGAAAACAAACGCATCATTGAAGGATACCACGCCAAAGTAAACTTGGGCAAACTGGGCATTACCGTAAAAGCCCTGATCCAAGTCACGCTGCACCAGCACCGCGGAGTGAACATTAAAAACTTCATTGATGCGATCATGGAAATTCCTGAAGTAGTCGATTCCTATCAAGTAACCGGTGACTATGATTACCTGCTTCGTGTATTCAGCAGCAATGTGGAAGAATTAGACCGATTGATCACGCAAAAAATTGGCTCAATTGAAGAGGTAGGACAAATCAAGTCGCATATTATTTTGAGTCACATCAAAAACTCGCGGGTTGTTCCCAAGCTCGATTTGGACTAAGAATTTTAAGATTGAAAATACTCTAAAGCGAAATTCATCTTGGACATAGTAGCCTACAGAGACTATTGCTTATCCAAACCCGGAGTTACAGAAGACACGCCCTTCGGGCCCGATGTGTTGGTCATGAAAGTGATGAACAAAATGTTCGCTCTATTCGATATAGAAAAGTTTGAGAGCGTAAACCTCAAATGTGATCCTGAGCGAGCTTTAGAACTGAGGGCTGAAAATCCAGGAATAACACCTGGATATCACATGAATAAAAAACACTGGAACACGATTGCTTTTGATGGTTCAGTCTCTGATGAATTGATCATCGAATTGACCGATCTTTCTTACGATTTGGTCAGAAAATCGCTGCCCAAAAAGATGCGAGATGAGCTGGATGAATTGCACTAATTATTCGCTGCTAATCTCACTCAAAGTTTTTCCTTTGCCTTTGCTTAATTAAACGAACTCCACTTGAAAAACGTCATCCAAATAATCGTTAAGTACTTCATACGTGGGGTGATCTTTTTGGTACCTGTGGTGGCCACAGTTTATGTCATCTTCAAGGCCTTCATTTATATTGATGGGATAATTCCATATGAAATTCCAGGACTTGGTTTGCTCACCCTTTTTGCAACCTTGACCATTTTCGGAGTTTTGGCCAGCACGGTTTTAGCACAGCCGCTCATCTTTTGGGGAAATCAGCTGCTGAAAACATCACCACTCATCAAAACGATTTACAGTTCTATCCGAGACTTATTGTCGGCATTTGTAGGCAATCAAAAGCGCTTTGATAAACCTGTGCTCGTTAAATTGGTCAAGAATTCATCGGTAGAGAAATTTGGATTTCTTACGTCAGATGACCTTTCTGAACTCGGGGTGAGCAAAGATAAAGTGGCGGTGTACCTTCCACACAGTTATGCTTTCTCTGGCAATCTTTATATCGTGCCTGCAGAAAATATCACCCCCATAGATGCCTCTGCTGCTGATGTAATGAAATTCATCGTGAGTGGAGGAGTTAGTTCAGTAAACGATACAGAGAAACTTGATTAAAGCACTGGTTGGCAATGTGAGCAAGCATCAACTTAGCTTGCACGGAATCATATTTCTGTGGGGGTTCACAGGCATTCTTGGTAAGCTTATAAGCATTGATTCTATTTCCATCGTTTGGTGGAGGATGACCATCGCATTTATTGGGCTTGTTGCATTCATGTTGGCGACACGAAGGCCGTTAAAAGGTTCGGTGTCTAACGTTGTTAAATACGTTTTTGTCGGCATGATCACCGCTGCGCATTGGATCTTCTTTTTTGAAGCCATCAAAGTTTCCAATGTGAGCATCACACTCACCACCTTAGCCAGCACTTCCCTATTCGTAGCATTGATCGAACCCGTTTTCTTTAAGCGAAAAATCATCGCGTATGAAGTTGTCTTTGGACTCATTACCATATTTGGCTTAGGGCTCATATTTCAAGCAGAAACCGAGTATGGGCTGGGCATATTATTCGCGCTCATCTCTGCCATACTCGCTGCCGTGTTTAGCACAATCAATGGAATATTTGTGCGGTATGACAAACCCACCAAAATCACCGCATACGAAATGCTCGGTGGCGTAATCGGTATTTCCGCGTATACCCTTTTTAATACTGATCAAGTGACCATGCCTGTTGGTATTGATTGGCTTTGGCTCTTATTACTCGGGCTTGTGTGCACCAGTATGGCCTTTGTGGTAAGCATTGAAGTGATGAAAACACTCAGCCCATTTACCGTAAGCATCAGTATAAATATGGAGCCGATTTATGCGATCATATTCGCACTGCTTATCTTCAAAGAAGATGAATATATGAGTCCGCTCTTTTATGCAGGCGCCACCATTGTGATGGGAACCATATTCTTAAACAGCTACTTCAAGCGCAAAGCGCAAAAAACTAGCGAACAACAAACGGACTAACAGACACCGTGTTGCTGTTTTCCATCAGTCGTAAAAAGTAAGTGCCTGCTTCGATGTTTAAGCCAAACTCCGCTTGCGTGGCATTGGAACCTAATTCTTCATCCAAAAGAAGCCTGCCGGCAACATCGGTGATTTGTACTTGATATCCCTGCATGGAAGCACCGCCAAAATCCAGTGTGAATGAACCGTTATTTGGATTTGGGTAAATGTTTATCGATGCACCCATTGGCGAATCATCCAAGCCGAGAGGAAATACATTAACGTCTTTGCAAATTTTACCACACTCGCTTCCATCATCATATGTGGTTAGACAGACCTTGTATGCTCCAAAAGCATTGTATGTGTAAATCGGCTGCTCAAAGGTTGAAGTATTTCCATCGCCAAACTCCCAAAGCACGGATGTCACCTCGCCAACCACGGTTGAGTCGAAGAAGGTAAACGTATTGGTGCTCAAATCTCTGGTATAAGTGAAATAAGGTTCGCATGTATATTCAACCACTTCGATGGTTTCGCAGTATTCATCAATGCAAAAAGGGAAGGGATTAATTACAGAGAGGCATACCTCATAGGAACCTGGTTCTGAATATACATAAGTAGGCTCCTCATCAAAATTTGGGGCAGAACCATCACCAAAATCCCAAGTTGTAATCAGACCACCGCTAGATAGATTCTTGAATGCAATTTCCAACTCATTTGCCGTATATGAGTATTTGGCTTGACATGGACCACCGCCACCACCGCCATCTCCTTCAACGGTAACTTCTTCGCAGTGCTCTGCTTCACAACTAAAGTTGACGGAATCATACACGAATAAGCAGACTTCGTAGGTGCCTTCTTGCAAGTAAGTGTATTCTGGATTGGCATCTTCACTAAAGCCTCCCACAAAATCACCAAAATCCCAAAAATGCGCATTGTATGGACCTTCAGATTCATCAAAAAACTGTACTACCAATTCGTCAGCTAAAAAGCTAAAATCGGCTTCGCAAAACGTATCAGACATAAACACCTCATAACACACAGAGTCACACATAGTGCCCGCATCAAAGAGTGATAAACACACTGTGTAAAACCCAGCTGAATCATACTCATGCACCAACGTGGAATCATTTGTACCATTCCCATCTCCAAAGTCAATCCATAAAGAATCATATGTTCCAAACGAGAAGTTTATGAATTCAAACTCCAGTTGGTCGGTCTCCCAATCGAAGTCAGCGGTGCATTGAGCAATTGACCCAAATTGAATGAGCATTATAGTGAGGGCGGTGAATAGATATTTCATGCGTTGAAAATTAATTGGTAACCAAACGTACGCAAAGATGCATTGGTTGGTGGAGATATCGAGTTTTTTCAAGCAGTAAACTTTAGCTTGTCTTACATTGCCTGTTGTAAAAACTTCACTATGAAAATTGAAACGCGAATAACGATTGCGGCACCTTCTGATCAGGTTTGGAAACACCTCATTAACATGGAAGCTTATGATGAATGGAATCCATTTCTGCGGTTCCGCGGAGGTGAAATCAAAAAAGGGAGGGCAAATCCACATTGAGGCTAGTGGCACAAAATTCAGCCCGATACTTTTGGCCGTGGATGAAAA
>JALRDM010000081.1 GCA_023262195.1 Salibacteraceae bacterium
AAGTAATAGCGTCTGTATTCTGTTTAAGCATCAGGATAAATTGATGCAAAACATGATCTGGCCCTGAAGCAAACACTGGTTTGACCATCAAAAAAGGGATCATTAAAACCAAATATTTAAGCCGCAGACAATGCATTGAAATCTTCAATTACTAAGACGCAGTTTGTAGAATAAAGTTGAATATTGTCATCCATGCAAATTTCTAAGAATTTCCAAGTTTATAAGAGTTCTGCTGGCTCTGGAAAAACGTTTACCCTCGCGCGGAAGTATTTGAACGTGATATTATCACATAAAGACCCCAATTATTTTAAACGCATATTGGCGATAACCTTTACTGTGAAGGCCGCTCACGAAATGAAAGAGCGTATTCTGGCTTATTTGTCGGGATTTGCAGGTAATAAAACAGATCGAAGTGATATTCAAGCAATGATCAACTTGCTGGAAGACGATTTACAAATAAGTCAAGAAGAAATATCAGCACGGAGCAATCGCATTCTAAACAGGCTGGTACAGCATTATGGTGAATTCTCGGTAATGACCATTGATAAGTTCGTACATGGTCTTGTGAGATTGTTTTCCTCAGACCTAGGACTTACAAGCAACTTTGAAGTTGAAATCGATCAACAACAAATTACGGAGCGGGTCTCGGCTGAACTATTCTCACGTGTAGGTGATGAAAAAGATATAACAGAAATCATTTTGGCCTATGTGAAACACCAAACCACGCGAGATAAATCGTGGAATGTATCAGGCTCTATTGAGAATCTCATTTATCAATTGACGGATGAAGATTTCTTTTTAAATGCTCGAAACTTTGAAACGCTGGATTGGGAAAGCACTTCAGATATCCTTAATTGGATTGACCAGAGGGTCGAGCAATGTAAAAACCAGGTAATTGAGATTGGCAATACGGCAATAAATCAAGCTGAGAATCTGGGTTTAACCTATTCGGATTTTTACTTTGGGAAAACTGGAATATTTGGATACTTCTCTAAAGCTAAAGAGGGCAACCTGGAATACGTATGGAGTCCAAACTCAAGGGTGGTGGCCACCATTGAAGAAAATAAATGGGCTAGTAAAAGCGCGCCTGACCATGTTTTGGGCATAGTAGAAGAGTGGCAATCACAGTATCACAAAATTGAACAGATTCATGATGAGATTGGCAATTGCCTATTACTCATCAACCTTAAGAGCCAAGTTTTTCGAATGGCGCTAATTGGTTATTTGAGGCAGATTCTCCAATCGGTAAAAAAGGAAGACAATCAGCAATTGCTATCCGATTTCTACCAAATACTGAGTGAAAACTTCAGTGAGGAAGCCACTCCATTCATCTATGAGCGAATTGGACAGCGGTTTCAACACATAATGATCGATGAGTTTCAAGATACATCAAAACTGCAATGGCTCAATCTAATTCCATTGGTCGAAAATGCTCTTGCAGAGGGCAATTCAACCTTAATCGTTGGTGATGCTAAACAGTCAATTTACAGGTTTAGAGGAAGTGAACCGCAGCAATTTGTTGAACTTCCTACTGTGGCCCGAGAGTCACAATTACTCTTTACTTCAGAATATGAGTCTCATGTCCTAGAGTTCAATTACCGATCAGCACCATCGATAATTAAATTCAATAATCGGTTTTTCAAGGACCTAGTAAACGCATTACCTCAAAGTCTGGCAAGCACATACAAAGATGTCGCTCAAAAACACATAAAGAAAGATGGTGGTTCCGTAAGATTTGATCTGGTGGATACAAGTCAAAGCGATGACGCTTTACTTGACTTTTTCAATGCCATCGAGTCAAGGTTGAACCAAATGACACGAATTGAAAAAATTCCAATAAACGATATCTGTATTCTCTTCCGCACTAATAAAGAAGCTTCTTTCATAGCTTCAAAGCTCATAGAAGCTGGATATCCCGTTGCCAGTGATGAAAGTCTCCTTTTGGAAAACAACAAAGATGTAATGCTGCTCATTCTCACTTTAAGATGTGTAGACGATCCTTTAAACCATTTTCTCGTTCAGAAATGGATTGCGTATGCGAAGCACTCAAAAAAGATCAACCAAGAACTTCACACCCTGGCGCTCTCATGCTATCGTGACAAGTGGTCGTTTACCAAACTACTCACCCAGCTTGGTCTGTATTTGCCTGACAGGCATGAGATATCAAACTCTTTTGAGTTTCTACACAGCACAGCAATAGCTTTTGGCCTTAATACTCAATCCAGCTTCATTCAAAAACTGCTAGACCATGCGTTAGAATATGAACAATCCAACATAAAGTATAAGCAGTCCTTTACGGAATACTGGCAGACTACAGCCAGTAAACTAAGTATAGACTCACCCACTGGAGTGAATGCGATTAGGATTATGACAATTCACAAATCAAAGGGACTTGAGTTCCCATCGGTGATCGTCTGTATTCCCGAATTGAAGTCAAAAAACTTAACGAAGGAATATACTTGGATTGAAAACACTTTGAATGTTCCCCACCTTGAACATCTGTATCTCAAGGTGAGCTCACTTCAAAACACTCCATTCGAATCTTACTATCAGGTAGAGGCGGATAAATCATTGCTTGATGAGATTAACACACTTTATGTGGCATTTACAAGAGCGGCAAAAAGTCTCGATATTTTCATGAAACAAAAGAAACCAAGCAAAGGAGCTAAATCCACGAGTATGCCCCAATCAAAGGAATTGGGCTTTGTAACAAATTGGCCAGAGTGGGATAGTCAATCGGCTTCGATGACTCTATAATCTGGCACTTCATCACTGACCATTAATATCCACACATATTTCAGATTGACATTAAAATGGATTTGTAGTTCTTAGGTCTATACGATTGGAAAGAGTATCAAGCTAAATCCATTTTAAGGCGGTGAACCTGTTCTTATCTTTATCGATATACCTTTCAACAAAGAAAAAATCACGTTGATGAATAAACCACGTCCTGATTTGAACATCCAGGTTAACAAGCTTTCGGCTATACCGCCCCTAACTTGGCACCAAATTCTAGCATTAAGAAGTGAAATTTTTGTTGTGGAGCAACAATGCGTATACCTGGATCCTGATGATGACGACATAAATGCAATGCATTTTTACGCCATATCTGATAAAACTGTGATTGGCTATGCCCGAATGCTTGATGAACATGAGTGGAAAATTGGTAGAATTTTAATTGACTCAAAACATCGAGGTCATGGATACTCCCGTACGATTGTTGAACGCATAACTAACTACATAAAGGCAGAGACCAATTCTTCTAAACCCATTTCGCTTTCAGCACAAGTGTATCTGACAAGCTTTTATAGAGAGCTTGGTTTTGCTCCCACTGGTCGGATGTATCTTGAAGATGGCATTCCACATATAAGAATGGTTTTTCAACGACCTTAAGGTTTCAACAGTTGAAAGACTATTGATAAGTTCATAAATGCAATGATCAACAAGGATACACTGTTGACTCAAATTTTTACAGACCCATTATAACTATCGTATCCAATTCCACTTTCCGCTCAACCTAATTTTAACTTTGCTTCATGGAAGAAACTGAGCCAAAAACTTCACCATCGAAGAAAAAACTGAGCGTGGTAAGAAATCCCGTGAACACGCCTGACTATGGAAAGCTTCCTCCACAAGCCGTTGATCTTGAAGAGGCTGTGCTTGGTGCACTTTTGTTGGATAAGGAAGCCTTGACTGATGTGATCGACATCCTAAAACCAGAAAGTTTTTACAAGGAAGATCACCAACGAATTTATGCTGCTATTATGGACTTATTTCAAAAGTCCGAGCCGATTGACATTCTCACCGTAACTCAAGAATTGAGAAAACGAGGAGAGCTAGACATAGTAGGCGGAGCGTTTTATATAGCTCAATTAACCAATCGTGTGGCCTCATCGGCAAACGTAGAGTTTCATGCCAGAATTATTTCTCAAAAGCACATCCAGCGAGAGCTTATAAAAATCTCAAGCGACACTATCAAGCAGGCATATGATGAAACCATCGATGTATTCGACTTATTAGATGGTGCAGAAGCCAAATTATTCGAAGTGGCTGAAGGCAATATTAGAAAGTCTTATGAGGGTATGGACAAGCTTCTAAACAAGGCCGTAAGACAACTCGAAATAATAAGCAAGCAAGATGGTACAAGTGGTGTCCCAACTGGATTTGCAAACCTCGATCGTGTTACTGGAGGGTTTCAAAAGTCAGATATGATTGTTTTGGCAGCGCGGCCAGGTATGGGTAAAACTGCCTTTGTTTTGTCTTTGGCTAGAAATGCAGCCGTAGACTTTAAGCGTCCTGTAGCGGTGTTTTCATTAGAAATGTCTTCGCTTCAATTAGTAAATAGATTAATCTCAAGTGAAACTGAAATATCTGGAGAAAAACTCAAGAAAGGAACCTTAGAAGGTTGGGAATGGGAACAGTTAAACTCTAAAATTGGTCCCCTCACCAATGCGCCAATTTACATCAACGACACCCCAGGCCTTTCTGTTTTTGAGCTTCGTGCCCAATGCAGAAGATTAAAGGCAGAACGTGATATTCAAATGGTCATAATAGACTATTTACAATTGATGACTGCCTCAGTAGAAGGTGGTAAAGGAAACCGCGAGCAAGAAATTAGTACCATATCTCGAGCCGTAAAAGGAATTGCAAAAGAATTGGATATTCCAGTGATTGCCTTAAGTCAATTAAGTAGAGCGGTTGAAACTCGTGGTGGTGATAAGAGACCACAGTTGAGTGACTTACGTGAATCTGGCGCCATTGAACAAGATGCGGATATGGTAATGTTTATATACAGACCTGAATATTACGGCATCACAGAAGACGATCAACATAATAGTACCCAAGGGCTAGCTGAGCTTATCATCGCCAAACATAGAAATGGGTCAACCGAGGACGTTAAAATTCGTTTTCAAGATCACTTGGCCAAGTTTGTCAATTGGGATAATGATAACTTCGAACCAAATGCAGACTTTGGAGCATCCATCGAAGACAATTACGGTAAACAAGTACTTCGGTCAAGCAAACTTGATGAGATTGATGATTCGGATGAAGAACCTCCGTTCTAGTTCAATACTCTTTTTACTCTTATTAATTAGTTATTCAGGGTTTAGCACTAAGCTGCTCGTTCCGATGGATAGCGATCAGGCAAACCATCTGAAAGCTTATGGGATTGCGTTTTGGTCCCTCGAACGTGATGTTGAGGTTCAATGGCTACTCAACTACCGTGGTGGAAGTTTTATGATCGATGCCTATAAAGAAATCGAGAGTGAGCTGGTCATTCGCGGAGTAACGTATGAGACAATACCGGATGCTAGAGCCGCATCAATTTTACTTGAGATATCTAACCCCGAGATTAATCAAGATGCGGTTAAGCTAGAGAAAGCGCCAAAAATTGCGGTTTACTCCCCCAAGTCTGCACAACCATGGGATGATGCAGTAACCTTAGTGCTCACATACGCAGAAATACCGTATGATGTTATATATGATGATGAAATCATAAACGGAAACCTGCATCTATACGACTGGCTGCATCTTCATCATGAAGACTTTACAGGTCAATATGGTAAATTTTACGGGTCGTACAGAAATGCAAAATGGTATCAAGATCAGGTCAAGGAATTTGAGACTACTGCCGCACGTCTGGGCTTCGCCAAAGTCTCAGATCTGAAATTGGCCGTTGCTTTGCGTATTAAGGAATATACCTCTGGTGGCGGTTTTCTCTTTTCTATGTGCTCTGGAACAGATTCATACGATATAGCGATTTCCGCAGAGGGTGTGGACATCTGCGAATCAATGTTTGATGGTGATCCCGCAGATCCAAATGCTCAACAGAAAATTGATTTCGGGCAAGGGTTTGCTTTCGAAAATTATCAATTGAGCCAAAACCCCATTGAATATGAGTTCTCATCAATCGATGGTACAATGTTTCATAATAGAGCTGGACAAAAACAAGACTTTTTTACTCTTTTCGATTTCTCTGCAAAGTGGGATCCTGTACCCACCATGCTCTGTCAAAATCATGAAACAATAATTAAGGGATTTATGGGTCAAACAACATCCTACAATCTAAAATACATCAAACCCAACGTACTAGTACTGGCTAATAATAAAGGCATTGGAACCGCTAAATACATTCACGGTGAATTCGGAAAAGGACAATGGACATTCTACGGAGGACATGACCCCGAAGACTACCAACATTTCGTAGGCGATCCTCCTACTGACCTTAATTTACATCCCAATTCCCCTGGATATAGATTGATATTGAATAACGTCCTATTCCCTGCAGCTAAGAAGAAAAAACAAAAGACTTAGTTTTTAAACTTCCAGTTTATGTTCAGCATCAAGTTTCGGGGCATTATAACATAATGTGGAGCAATAAGAGGGTTATCATTAGTGACACCATAGAGCGCATTTTGTAGGTAAATACCAACTTCAACAGATCGAATATTTATATAGGTAAATGCATCGACTTGCAAAAAGTCACCAAAATTGTGGGTGTTTTGAACGTAAAGTATATTTAATACAGGATTTACTCCTCGAGCGAAATATCCTGTATAGTATATAGAGCGAACTCCATATGACAATCGGAGCTTATTTGAGAACAACGGCCAGTGATTCTGTATGCTACTGTAGTTTATCCATTCTGGCATTGGGACGTGACTCTCAATATCGTTACTAATTTGACGAATGACAGAAGATGAAATAGAAAGCCATTTAACAGCATACCTAATATCCATACCGATCCTATACACCTCGGTGTTTCTATTGATTTGATTCACCACAGAGAATCTATCAAAATAGGTGAAGTTGTCAATCACTTCATACTGACCTGAAAGCCCAAGATCTAGCTGATCAGAAAAATATCGAAGTCCTAGCTTATATTGGTTAAAGCGCACATTAGATAGTGAATTCGATATGTTTCGAAAGTCTGAACGATAGTCTGTATAAATAAGTCCGGGTCGGTTATTATAACCAAAAATTGAAGCATTAAATGATACACTCCTTGACCCTTTCTTTATCATATCGGTTTCAAGCGAATCCCCAGTCGATTTCCTTTCCCATAGTTTATAATCCGTTGTAAGTCTCCAATTATTATCTCCAGAGTTATAACCTGATGTAAAATATTGACCATTTGCTTCAATATTCAACCTAGAGCCGTTCACTGATACGAATTGCCTATAACTCTGATTAAATGGTCTCCTCAGGCCATTATTTGCTATTAAGAACCACTCCTGTTTGACCGATGATTTGAATTTTAGACTCTTTATAGAATCTATTCTAAACACCCCTTGGATACCTGGTTCCACCAATGTTCCAAACAATACGGTAGAATCATTTACAGAATTTATTGCATTTGCACCCAGCGATTCATAAACCAAGCTATCAGTATTACCGTCTCGAAACATAAATCTAGTGTAATGTGCTCCAACTGGTAAAGTAATCCGAGTCTTTAACCTTTGGGTTTCTGAAACCTCATAGGTTGCCACGACAGTCCCATTAAGACCGCCAAGCCTCAACAATGCTGTGGATCCTCGCGTATTTGCAGCAAGACCAAGATCAGGTCCATTCTGAAGAATTGAAAACTGGGTAGAATCGATAATTCCAAAATTGGTTTCGATATTTCTACTTCTTCCTCGAATATTCGTAGACAAACTCCACCTATCCGAAACCATATAATTGAGCTTTACAATACCTCTATTCTCTCGAAAAAAC
>JALRDM010000104.1 GCA_023262195.1 Salibacteraceae bacterium
GATAATGCCGATCAATGGCTACCTATTGAAGCTGCCTTGAAGGAAGATGTTATTCGCACTAAATACAACAATCTGTTGGGTAAGGGAATCTTTACTACAAGCCTTGAGGCAAAGCAAATGTTTGTTGATAAGAATACAACGGTTTCCTTTAGTTATGCGGTAAAAGAATACAATGCGATACCTGAAGGAGAAGTTGAAATCACAGATGCAGACCTAAAAGAATACTATAACGCCCACAAATCAGAAGAACTATATCAAAACCAAGATGAAACAAGGGATATTAAATTGGTGCAATTTGAGCTTTCTGCTACTCCAAAAGATATTGCTGAGTTGAGGGCAGAAATGGAAGAAATCAAGGCAGGTTTTGAAGCGGATAGTAATGATACAGCATACGTACTTGAGAATGCCGAAGGACAACTTCAAAACCTAGTCAGATATTTCAAGGAGCAAGAGCTTCCATCAATGTTAAAAGACACAATCATTAAGAGCGATGAGGGGACAGTGTTCGGTCCATATGACAATGGTCCTATGCTATATGTGTCTAAATTAGTTTCCACTAGTATGAGCCCTGACTCTGTGCAAGCAAGTCATATCTTAATCAGAGTAGATGATGGCGACTCGAATAAAATCGCTGCTGCGAAGATTAAACTTGATTCAATCAAAACCGTTGCAACCCGTAATGGAAATTTTGCTGATTTGGCAAAAGAGTTTTCAGACGATTTAGGCTCAGGAGAAAATGGCGGTGAGCTCGATTGGTTTACCAAAGGGCGAATGGTTCCACCCTTCGAAAAAGCATGTTTCGAAGGAAAAGTTGGTGATATGCCAATAGTAGTATCTCAGTTTGGAGTGCACTTGATTCATATTACTGATCAAACAGAGCCTAGGAAAAGTTATTTGCTAGCAAGTGTAGATATGCCAATAGAACCATCAAAGTACACTGCTGACATGGTTTATAAAAAAGCGAGTAAGTTCTCTGTAGAAAATAACACCATCGAAAAGTTTGAGGCATCTGAAATGGAAATAATTCCTATCGAGGGGCTTCGAGCTGAAGAAGAAGTTTTGGGGCCTCTTGGTATTCCGGCAAAGGAAGTGGTTCGTTGGGCACATAATGAAGAAACGGTGGTAGGTGCAGTTTCTAGTCCATTCGAGCTTGACGATAGAATTGTTGTGTCTGTGGTCACTAAAATCAGAGAAGAAGGAGTTGTTCCATTTGAAACTGCTAAAGGCATGATAAGACCGATGGTATTGGAACAAAAGAAGGCAGAGAAAATAATGGCCGAATTAGGAACTTTCACTTCTATCGAGGAAGCTGCAAAGAAAATCGGAGTTGAGGTCAGAAGGGCGGATAATGTGCGCCTGTCAGATCAATCCATTGGAGGTGGTATTGGCAGAGAACCAAGCATTCTTGGTACGGTTGCGACATTGGCAACAGGTGAAATGTCGGCACCAATCAAAGGCAACAGGGGCGTGTATGTCTTAAAGCTAGAAGGCAAAACAGATGCTCCTTCAGATGGAGACTCATCTCAAGATCTAAATCTTGCCAAGAACAACAATTTTGTTCGCGCTCAGCGAAGTGCTCAAAATGCATTGAAAGATGCAGTGGGCGTGGAAGATGATCGGGCAAAATTCTATTAAACATTTAATGCGGAATTAACGGTATGGCCTTCGCGGTTACACTAAATTTGGCCGCCTAATGCGGCCATTTTTTTTGACCTATTTTATATTGAGTTTTTTCACTCTTCCTCACTTGATGAGTCAAACATCATTTGATCAGCAGCAAACTACAGTTTCCAACGTGCGCTTGAGTCTAAGCAATGTGGGAACGTTTGGCAATGCAATGCGTGGCACCTATGATCTATTAGGCTATGGTTCTGGAGAGTTTCCTGCAAACTCGGGCATTGAGCACTTGTTTGAGGCTGGTATTTGGGTCGGTGGAAAGGTTGACGGATCACTTATCGCAGTCTCAACTGCGGCCTATGATCAATCCTCAGGCTACTCTGCAGGAAGAGCCGGTTATGAGTTCAATGCCCCAGTAGGATCGGCATTTACCAAGAGATCTACCTTACTCGATAACCCAAACTACAGTCTTGATGCAGTTTCGCATGAAGATTTTGTCGCTGATTTCTCTGATGAGTTTATCCTCGTTCCTGGCACAAGCACGCCAATACAAGATCACAATAATCCATTGAATATGGATGTGCATTTAGAAGTATACAATTGGAATTTCGCGTTCAGCGATTTCATGGTCATTTGTAACTATATCGTTACCAATAATGGTGACAAAACCTTGAATGATGCCTACATAAGTATGTGGTCAAATACGGTGGTGAGAAACACCAACATTACACCAGCTGGTCAAGGTGGGAGTGCTTTCTATGACAAGGGAGGAAATGGATTTATCGATTCTCTCTCATTGGCATATTGTTTTGATGCGGCAGGAGACCTGGGATTTACCGAAAGCTATGTTGGGCATAAATTTTTAGGAGCTGAGGATAGGAATGGATTTAGACACCCATCAATAGATACCTCCTTTAAAGTCAACTATCAGACTTGGCAGTTCAATTCATCTGCGCCAGACTTTTTCTTCCCTAATTCAGAGTTGCTCAGGTATAACAAACAAAATACGGGCTTTAATCAATGGCCATGTTGGACAGAGCTTGGTTCACCAGACCCACGATGTGTGAGCTTTCAGCAGCAAACCATCCAAGAGGTCATTAATGCACCTGGTAACCGCAGCGACTTAGTATCGATAGGGCCATTCGAGTCTATTGAACCGGGAGAGTCTGTAACCTTCGCTTGGGCATGGGTATTTGCCAAGAAAAATGAAGATGGAAATCCCAACGCTGAAAACAATCCAACGCAACGAGCAAACTTGATTGACAATGCGCGTTGGGCACAAACAGCATATAATGGTGAAGATGCCAATTTCAATGGCCAACTCGATACCGGGGAAGACTTGGATAATGACGGTAAAATCACTCGATTTATTTTACCGACTCCGCCTGAAATTCCAAATACGAAACTCATTGCGCGAGATGGAGGCATAGATATTTATTGGTCTAATAATGCCGAACTAAGCCTCGACCCAATCACTCAAGAAAAGGATTTTGAAGGCTATAATATTTACATGACCAAGTTGGGAGATGATGCAATAAAATCACTCGATTTATCAAGTGATTTGAAGCCAATAAAAAGTGCAGATATAATTGGTAATCAATTGTTTAATGAAACAGGGTTAGCTGAGCTTAGGCTTGAAAGTCCGGTGACTTTTGAGGGAGATTCCAACCAATACTTTTATCGCTACAGTATAGACAATCTTATTAATGGTTGGCAATATGTGTTGGCTGTCACAGCTTTTGATAGGGGGGATGTTGAGAATAACTTATCCTCGTTAGAAAGTTCACTTCTGAGCAATGCATACCATGTGTTTCCAGGTACTGGGGCGAATGTGCAATTTGAAGAATATGCTTCTTCTAGGTTTGAACTATCCATAGGAGATAACCAAGACAGCTTAGATAAATACAAGCCGTTTGTGTACCCCAATCCATACTACGGTGGCGCCTCATGGGAAGGTGCTTCAACCTTCGAAGAAGACAAGAGATTAAACTTTGCCAATCTGCCAGAGCGATGCGTGATCAGAGTATTCACCGTGAGCGGAGATTTGGTTAAAACCATTGAACACGATGGCTTTTATGATGGGGCCGATCAACGCTGGTATTCCACCTATTCCAACCCTGATCGAACAGTCTTTAGTGGTGGTGAACACAGTTGGGATTTGCTTAGCGATAATGCGCAAATCATAGCAAGAGGAACGTATATCTTTTCCGTTGAAGACCTAGAGACGGGGAAATTCTGGAAAGAAAAATTTGTAGTAATAAAATAGGAAGGCACGAAACGAAAGAGAAAAGGAACAAGGATACTAGGCAAAAGTGATGAGGCAAAAGAGGACAGGCACAAGTGAAAAAGGATGTGTGACAATTAAATGAACCAGTGGCAAGTATTAAGGGATATAGAGATTTGATCATATGGCAGAAAGGAATGGAGCTTGTAAAACATGTCTATCTACTTTGCGATGGTTTGCCAGATGAAGAGAGATTTGGTCTAGCATCTCAACTTAAAAGATCAAGTGTTTCGATTCCCTCCAACATCGCTGAGGGATATGCTCGCAGATCCACAGGAGATTACATACGGTTTTTAAACATTGCTTTGGGAAGCGCATATGAATTGGAATCTCAACTCGAATTATTGAAAATCTTAAAGTTCAATACACATGCTGAAGTTGATCCAATTCTTAATTTGGCCAATGAAATAACGAAAATGACCTACTCCTTAAACCAGAAAATTAAACAAGATAAATAGATAATTATTTAAAACTACGATCAATGCAACACAAGAAACACAATATCCATAGAATTCGAGAGGTTTCCTTTTGGGGAATTCTAACTCTTGCCTTATGCCTCATTACTGCGCTCGCAGCGCACGCCCAATACCCCGTGGTATCCATCTCAGATATCCAATTTGTTACACAAGCCGCCACTGGAAACTGCGATGATCAGACCATTTATCTGGGAGATACCGTAATCATCCGTGCCAAGGTTGTGGCCGATGGTTTTGAAGCAGTGCCAAGTGGCATTGCAGCGGCCAACCAAGGTACAGGGCACAAAAACTTTTGGTTGCAGCAAGGCAATGGAGGTCCGTTCAAAGGATTAGACGTGTTTGCTACATCGGATCTTAGCGTAACTGAGGATATACATAATCTGCTTGCCGGTGATTCTGTGGAAGTAGTCGGAGTTATCGATGATTATAATGGAGAAACAGAAATTATTCCACTCGATGGAGCAAGTATTACCTTGCTTGGACAGAATGAGGAAATCGTTCCAACGGTGGTGCAGGTGGCAGACTTGAATGACGGTGACCGCAATAACCTCTTGCAAACAGGAGAGCAATGGGAAGGAGCCTATGTTGAGTTTCATAACGTTACCGTAGCATCACTGGACTTCTTTTCTGGAGGAAGTAGGGTCAGTTTCAATATCGAAGATCAGTTTGGCAACTTAGTAAATGTGTCAGACCGTTTTAGAGTCCAAAAACTTCCAGCTGAAGGAGGAACCTTTGTTGCACCTAACGTGGGCGATCAAATCGATACCCTTCGTGGCATCATTGCACACAGTAAAAACAACTGTCCTGGGTTTAACGGACGGGGGTATTCGCTTTATCCAACCAAAGAAAGCGATTACGTATATGGGGCATCTGCACCTAGGGTATTTAACATAAACAGAACGCCAGTAGTTCCAAGTTCAAGTGATGATGTTTCTGTGGAGGCTGATATTACTGACAACGATGGACTAGTGACTAGCGCAACACTTTATTATGCCACTGGTTTAACGGGTAGTTTTACTTCTGTAGCCATGTCACTTATTAGTGGGGAAACTTACGGAGCTGACATTCCTGCACAGAGCGATGGCACCCTAGTGCGATGGTATATAGTTGCTGAAGATGACAGCGGATTGGTGACTACCATGCCCAACTCCAACCCAAGTGTGCTCACCTATTTATATCGAGTTAGAAATAGTGGTTTAAGCATTTATGATGTTCAATATACTCCATACAATTCCGGTTCGAGCCCGTACCGTGACGAGGAAGTAACCGTTACCGGAGTAGTTACGGCCGGGGTCAATAGTTCTGATACAGGAGATTTAGGGTTCGTATATATCCAAGATGAAAATGAATTGAGCTATGCAGCTATTGGGTTGCAGAGTAATCCAATCTTGAACACCCTCAATAGAGGTGACTTGGTTGAGGTTACAGGAATTGTACAAGAGTCGTTCGGTCTTACAAGACTCGGAGGCATTACAGCCGCTAGCGTGGTAGGTACAGGTTCAATAAGTCCGTTGGTAATCAATCCAGACTCATTTACACAGTATAACAATTCTCATGAGCAGTATGAATCTATGCTCGTTAGATTGGAAAATCCTGCTGCTGGAGAAGACATCTTTGTTGTAGAGCGAAATGCAGATGAAGCCACAGGTAACAATTATGCAGAATTTCGTGTCGGTACCGATGAGTTTAATCCTGCGGAAGGAACGCGTGTACTTACAGGTAGAGTATCAGGATCAGCTTCGAGCTCACTTTATGTAAGCTACGTAAATGACTCAGCGCAAAGCATTACGGATGGCATTATGAACGTTGACCCATATATTGTTCGCTATGGGCACTACATGGAATCGATTACTGGAATCCTCACCTATACCTTCGGTTCTAATAAGTTGTTGCCAAGAAACAACAACGATATTGTGAACTATGGAGGAGGAGATGTAGTGGCATCAGCGGCTCCGGTAAACGATACATTTTGTGTAGGTACTCCTGCTGAATTTTTCAATATGAGTTCAGTTGTAGCCGATGAGTTCTTATGGCAATTTAGTGATGGGGGCACATCTACAGATAAGTTTGGCAATTACGCGTTTACTGAATCAGGACTGTATTCGGTAACCATGACAGCCACAAACTCAGTGGATGGTGCGAGCGATCAAATAACCCTCACGGATGCAATTTTTGCGGATACATCGGCTAGCTGCGGTCTTGGAGTTGAAAATATTGGAGAGCTTCAATTTAGTGTATATCCAAATCCAACCGTTGATCGGGTAATGATTGAATTACCTGAGGGTCAAATAGCACAGGTGGTTATTAGAGACTTGACGGGTAAGCTAGTAGCTTATCGACTAATAAATGCAGCTAGAGCTGAAATAAGCTTTAGCAGACTGCAGGCCGGAAATTATTTAATAGAAGTTGAAGATAATCGAGGTGGAAAATCAACTGAGATTATCGTGAAGCAATAAAGCACTTTGCGGCAAACTAAACCTACCCTTTCCAATATTTTACTGATATGCCTTAGCCTTTACGGGCTAAGCGCATGTCGTAAATCGGGTAACCTACTACCAAATCAGGCGCCTGAGACAAGCACATCGGTGAGTGAGATAAATCTGACTGGTGAAAACCGATTGAATAGTCTTGTAAAACTGTCTTGGTGGGGAAGTGACCTAGATGGCTATGTGGTAGGTTACGAATTTAGTTTTGATCAAGAGACATGGGTGTTTACAGAAAACCAAGATTCAACGTTCTTATTCTCTATTCCCAAAGGCAGTGATACAGTTGATATTGATTTTTGGGTCAGGTCGGTTGATGATGCAGGTGATTCAGATAAAACCCCCGCATACCTGCGTGTACCATTAAAAAACACGTCTCCAGAAATTAAGTTCGTCAGTGATTTAATTCAGTCTGACACTCTGTTCAACGTGCTTACCCTCGCTTGGGATGCCACAGATTTAGATGGATTTTCATCCATTGAAGCCATCGAGATAAAAATCAATGAAGGAGATTGGACTCAGTTTTCCACCTTGGTAGAGACGGAAGAAACTGCCATTGCATCCTTGTATCCAATTGATTTAGATGCGGATGGGTTAACCACGGCACGGCTGGTGAATAAAGAAAACGTGGAGGTGGCTGAAATCCCTGGGCTGAATGTAAATGGATTAAACAACCTCTACATTCGGGCGGTTGATGTTGCGGGATCAATCAGTAGTCTTGATACCCTCGCCAATTTTTACTTTAGGGGGAGGTCGTCAGACTTATTAGTACTTGGCACCAGCTCTTCCAGCCCAAATGATTTTTATTTATCCAACTTAAACACCATTGGTCAAGGGTTTGATTTTATAGACCTTTTCAGAGAAGATCGTAAAAATTCTCCACGTATCTGGAATCCCACTTTTGAACTACTTCTAAGACAGTATGATAAGGTTTTGATTTATGCCAAGGAGGATTTGATTGTAAATCCGCAAACGAATGATGAGAATATCTTCCTTGAGTTTGCCTCTTCAGGCATGGAAGCATATTTGAGCAATGGTGGCAAAATGTTTATCTCCAGTAGCTTACCAAACACATTTACCGCAGAAAGTGCGCTGTTCGGAATTTTACCAATTGATAGTTTGAGCTCAAGTGAAGGCCAAGCGCGATTGCCTTTCGACTCTCTGGCTGTAGGTCTAAATGGTTATCCTAGCCTTGTTTCAAATGCACTCATTGGTGGACTTGACCCGGTTTACCCCTCTACCGATGCGGAGATTATTTACTCAGCTCAGCTCACTAGGGCAAACGGGTGGACCGGCCCAAGTGAAAATGCTGTTGGTGTAAGAAGGCGCGTTGGTAGCAACACCAACCTTGTTTTTTTATCCGTGGAGCTGCATAGAGTAAATAAAGATGAGGTGGCAATCGAATCCTTGTTCAGGAAAGTATTTGAAGAGGAATTTGAATGGTAGTTGGATCAATACATATTGCACCTAGCGTTTATAGATCCATGTTCCTTTTGACAGGGTTGTTGTTGATTCAGTTTCTCGCCATAGCACAAAACGCTCAGCTTGCAGGTGTTATTTCTGATAAAGAAACAGGAGAAACATTGCCCGGTGCCACAGTGATTTTAGTAGGGACATACAAGGGAGCAAGTACTGATTTTGATGGAAACTATTTAATTGAAGACATCAAGCCTGGGGATTACTCTGTTAAAATTAGTTTCCTCGGATACAGTGATAAGATCATCAATGGAGTTCAACTCAAAAAAGGGGAAACCAAAACGCTGAATACATCGCTTTCGCTCAGGTCAAACACATTGGCTGAGGTGGTGATTGAGGGTGAGCAAGTGATTGATTTAGAAAGTGGTAAATCAGAAATTAAGATATCACAGGATGATATCGCAGAAATGTCTGTGCGCGAAGTGCAGGATGTTGTCAAAATGCAGGCTGGAGTTAGTGAAAATCCTGATGGGCTTCAAATTCGGGGTGGTCGTGTATATGAAACACAGTATGTGGTGGACGGTATTTCCGCCCAGGATCCATTGGCAGGAACTGGGTTTGGTGTGAATGTGGCCTCTTCTGCCATTAGCAACGTAACCGTTGTAACAGGTGGTGCTGGAGCTGAATTTGGCGATGGATCTTCAGGAGTAATTTCTACTCGAATTAGAGAAGGCGGGGATAAACTAGAAGTGAGCGGTAGCTGGCTTACAGATAATTACTTAACCAACCGAAATCAAGGTTCAAGCTGGAATACTGATATATGGCAATTCTCCTTAGGAACACCGATTCCATTCACCAAGAAAAAGCTAACTCTCTTCACCACCACAAGCGTTGAGCTTACAGACACCTATTTCCGCACTACGGCCGATCAACTTACATCTTCCTTGTTTTCAAATGGAGGTACACTTTGGGCGCCACGCCAGGATAATCGTTGGTCAAACACGGTGAAACTCGCATACAATGTCCGCCCAGGTTTTAAGGTGTTTTTTACGAATCAACATTCGTTAAACATCAATCAAAACACTAGATCACTGCAGGTTGTAGGTTTTGATGCCGTAGTTCAGCCAGGGTTTCAGTATCGTTTCAGCGAAGATCTTGACCAAGCCACTACCTATACCCATCACTCAAACTTAAGCGTGCTCGGAATGACTTATTCGTTTCCCAATAACAAGTGGGTGCTGAC
>JALRDM010000119.1 GCA_023262195.1 Salibacteraceae bacterium
ATCAGCACCATGCCCACATCATTCTTATCGCATAATTCAAAAAGCGGATTGTATCGATCTTCCCATTGAATTACAAACGGACAAGTATTGCATGAAAAAATCACCAAAAGGCCATTCATTTTCATTTCTTGACGAAGAAAGGTTGAAGATCCATCGATGTTCGTCATTTCAACGTGTGCCAAAGGAATTGGATCTCCGACTGCTAACTTGTTGGTACTTGGAGTGAAGGCTGCCAGTGATACTGCGGCAACTGCAGCTATTGCTATTTTATAAAGTTTCATTTGAAATTGTTTTATCTAATCCTAAAGACGCCCATGTGACGTTAAAATTACTTGAAGTTGCCAAATTTAATCGATGTAACCTGCTTGAATCGCATATCGAATGAGCCCAGCAATATTATGCACCTCTAGTTTTTTCATTAGGTTGGTTCGATGTGTATCAACAGTACGGTGAGAAATGAAAAGTTTTTCACCTACTTCTTTATTCGAAAAACCTTCGGCTATCAGCTTTAGTATCTCCACCTCTCTCTCAGATAATTGATTTTCTAGAGTAGAATTCTGGTAATTGAGCGATTGGCTTGTTCGAGTATTTGAGCCTCCGGCAAGGGTCAACGTCACGTCATCGGAAAAACATTTTCCGCCATCTGCTACCTTCGTTATGGCATGGAGGAAATCCGCTTGATCAATGTTCTTTAGTAGGTATCCTGATGCCCCTGCGGCAATTACACGCTCAATCATACTCTTTTCATTATGCATGGTGAGTGCGATTATTCTCGCTGACTCATTCTGCTTTTTCATCTCGGTAATTGCCATTAGTCCATTCATTACTGGCATATCAATATCTACCAAAACGACATCCACTTGCACAGCCGAAACTAAATCTAAGAGCTGCTTGCCATTGTTTGCTTCTGCCACAACTTTAAAGCCCTCATTTTGATCAATCATGGATTTTAATCCATCCAATACCAATTGATGGTCATCAGCCAGAGCTATTCGAATCATAGTGGTAAAAGTATAATTTGAACTTGCTGCTTCAAATTTCAAACTAGGATTTCCTAATTCATGAATTTTCCAAAGTTTAGCTTCGCAGCAACACACCCCAATGATCAACGAGCCAAGGAAATTCTTGTGGGCACTATTCTATTTGATTGCCTTTACAGTAACCTCATTCCTTATCTATGGTGAGAATTTCGTCTATTGGATGGATCACATTCCCGGTGCTGGAGAGGACGGAGCCAAAAACTTCTATACGGTGGCATACCACATCCTGCATGATTCAAGTCTTTTCTGGTTTGAGGGAATGAATTACCCATACGGTGAGCACGTGTTGTATACTGACAATCAGCCAATAATCACCAACATTCTCAAAATCATTGGCGGATCTGTCACATGGTTACCCTTTCTAATCTTTCTCTCTGCCCTCACTGGTGGTTATTTATTCTTCCTTATGCTTAAAAAAGAAACAGGTCAAGCTTGGTTTGCGCTCGTTGCTTCGCTGAGCATCATTTTTCTTAGTCCACAATGGGGTAGATTATCAGGCCACTATTCTCTTGCCTATGTTGGGTTAATACCTATCCTGATCTATCTTCTATGGAAGCATCATCAACAGCCTAACCTCGTGAGAAATATCACAATGCTTTGCGTGGTTTACTGCTTCGGCTGGATCCACCCATACTTATTAATGATGAGTGGCATCTTCTGGTTCTTAACTGCAAGCATTGGCATACTTGTGAAGCAGGCGAGGTATCGCTGGCATGATGCGCTCTGGCCGATTGGAACCGTGTTGCTTTTTGTGATCACCTTAAAACTTTCCGACAGCATTACCGACCGGCCCGAAAGTCCTTATGGCTTTATTAACTATAGTGCAACATGGGCATCCATCTTTCTACCTCTGGGCTTGCCATATTTTGACTCTTTTAAGGATGCCTTTACGCCATCACAAGAAGGCACTTTTTACATCGGACTCACCGCAATCATTGGCACCATGACAGGTGTGATTTACCAAGTAAAAAAACGGTCTTTTGACTTCTGGTCAATTATAATGCTGGCTTCCATACCACTTGTACTCTTGTCCGTTGCCTTTCCATTTTACCTGCCAAAACTTGATCGGCTTTTGGATTATTTGGGTCCCCTAAAACAGTTTAGAGGCATAGCTCGTTTCGTGTTTCCCGCGTTTTATGCTTTGAATCTTTTTGCCGTAATTGGATTGACTCGGTGGTTTGCGACTAAAAAACGAACTGTTCAAATTAGTGGCCTGATCGTGGTATCTGCCGTTTTAATTTTTGAATCTATCGGTCATTCGATCTCTGCTGCGCAAACAAGTAGAAATGGTGATGCGCTAAATAGCCATGAAGAAGCGGCCATTGATCCAGACCAGTTTCAATGCATCTTACCCCTACCATATTTTCACATAGGATCAGAAACCTATCGAACCCAAGACAATGAATTCATTCGGCTGACCGCCTTTGAACTTAGTTTGAGATATGGCATCCCTTTAGCGGCAGTGCAGATGAGCCGCACCTCATTGTCGCAAACTCTAGCCCAACTGTCATTAACGAAATTCAACACAGACTTGCCCAAAGTATTAGATGATTATGACGCGCGGCCCATTCTCGTGATCGTGCCCTCTGATATACTATTGAATCAAAACGAAGCA
>JALRDM010000131.1 GCA_023262195.1 Salibacteraceae bacterium
GTGGTAGAATCAGAAGCTGGGTCAAAAGAGCCCAAAGAGTATTACAAAGTGCAATCTGTAATTTGCAGAACCTACGCCCTCAATAATCGCAGACGTCATGAGGCCGAGGGATTTCAGCTCTGTGACAAGGTACATTGCCAGGTATATCACAGCAGAAGCCTTGCTAACCCAGATATTCTGCGAGGCACACAAGAAACAATTGGAATTGTAATCGTAGACAGCGATATAAACTTGGTGACCGCAGCATTTCACAGCAATTGCGGTGGCTATACATGCAATAGTGAAGATGTTTGGAGTGGATACCTCGACTATTTGAGGGCAAGAGTTGACGAAAACTGTGTATCGGAGCCCCACTCCTATTGGAGACATACCCTTACTGTTGACGAATGGTTAACCTACCTCTATACCAAACATGGATATCCAATCAATGACCCTATTGCTAGAGCGGCTGCACTTAGCTACTGTCCTGATAGAAGGGAAATTCACTTCGACCCTGACAATGACGGACTTGATCGAATAAATTTTAAGAATATTCGCTACGACCTAAAGCTACTCTCTGCGTATTTCTCAGTGGAAACAGAACTTGACACCGTTATACTTGAAGGTCACGGCTATGGTCATGGAGTTGGACTTTGTCAAGAGGGCGCTATGAATATGGCTCAAAATGGCAAGCCATACGATGAGATTTTACATTATTACTACAAGAACATTCATCTATTAAATCTCTCAGTGATTGACTTTTTCAGAGCTGAATAGTCAATTAGAGCTAGTCATGATGGAAGCAGCATTATCCCATGGGGCTGCAGGTAAATGCTCTATGCTATGGTAGGGCAGAAAGTGTAAACGAACACGCTCATCGCCCTCCACTTCGAACGTTGTGTAATCTGTAGTATTACGCTTATTCTTCATATTGAGTTTAAGCGCATTACTGCCTTCCTTCAATGGAATCCGAGTGTAATAGATACTGTGAGGAAGAGTCTGCCAATTTCGTGTGTCAGCCTTTTCACTAATGGCATTAGTAATGGTAGCCGCAGCGCCTAAAGCAGCATTCTCTTGTCCTAATTTTATTTCAGCAACCTTTTTTAAGCCAAGCCTCAATAAGGAAATCCCCATTTCACGGATGAAGCGGTCATTCAAGGTCTTAAATGCAATGGCATTGATGTCTTGAGCAAGCTCCAATGTATACTCCTTACCATTGGCAGCTACAAAAGCGTTGGTAAAATAGGTGGGCCTTTCCAAGTATTTCGGAAACGCCACTCGAACTACGTGTAAAGCCAAAAGATCATCGCGCTTTTGCTTATCATCTCCCACATAAAAGGGAAAGGTCAACCCCAATTGTTCATTTTCAAATATGACATAACTACCAGAACCTGGAACGGCAATGAAGTTAAAGCTCACCTCATCTTTCACAGGTCCCATACCATTTTGCCATATCACTACGGCTTCACCAAATGGCGTTGGTTGATGTTGGTATGTCATATCGAATTCGCGCTCATAGAATTGAAGCTCATTTCCAAAACCAAGAATGTATGCGGTGCGCAGCAGGTCTGTCTTAAGTTGGTTTGGTATAGGTATATCAAAATACCCATGTTCACCTCGATATACCTCAACCGCGTTTCTATATGCAATAAATGCATCATTAATTTTTCCTGAAGCCTCATAGCTCAACCCCATAAGTATATGAGCAAACGCATCGGCTTGATAACGATTTTTATGGTCTTTGTACTTATCATTCAATCGATTAAGAACAAGGTTCATCCGTTTTGCTTCTACTATGGAAGCCTCGTAATCTGCCAGCTTTAGAAAATTGACCGACTTATAGTAGTGAATCATGACCGATTCAAAGTCTTCTGCCCTGTATGGCTTCACTTCGGGATTACTGACAAGAGCAAGTGCCTCTGCTCCATAGCTTTTTTTGTAATCTTCAATCAGCAAGTCTGCTTCATTGAAATACATATTGCTGACCGCATACTCTTGTTGCATATGGTTTACAAAACCCATATTCATCAGAAATAGCAGACGGTTGCGATCTTTCTGCATTCTCTTATTGTGAGAAAGCTTTGCCTCAGCTTTTTCTAAGTCACCATTAGCCACAAGCTTTTGAAACTCCATATTGCGCTGATAATATGAGGCGCAACCTGACAGCAATAACAATATGACTATGTAGAGTGAATTTCTCATGGTAATAATTGCCCCAGCTACTTTCGAAGCCAGGGCATTATTGATGACTTAGTTGAATGGATAAGAACTAATCTTTGATGTACTTTTTGATCTTTTTGTCGCCAATCCAAACCACTTCATTGGTTTCCATATTGGTGAGTTGCAAATCAATTTGATATTCAACCACTTTTTCGCGCTTGTATTCATCTACAATTGAGTTAATCACTCCTTGAAGCATGTAATCGGCACCTACTTCCAAGCCCCACTTTTTCATGGTTGATTCACTTGAAAAGTTTTGTTGATCAGCTCTTTCGGCACGAATTTCTTCGCGCATTTCACCACCTTGAACTAGTCTAACCCGCTGGCTTGTGATGAACGATTTTTCTAAATCCTTGCAAAATGTCTCGGGAGTAATATGCTCGTGTGATTTATTGCTGATCATGCCTACTACTACTACCGGTTTTTCTCCTTTGTGATCCTCAAGGTGATTAGTAAGCCATGGGCCGGTTAATATTTGTTCGATCATGGCGCTTGCCGTCATTTTTGAATCGGTGTCATTCCACCTTCCGCTGAGATCTATTCGCTCATTCGGGTCAACGCGCTGTACTTTTCGATTCTGGCATCCTGCTGCGACAAGCAAGACGCAAGCCACGGATACTAATTTAAGGTTCATTGAAGTCATCATAATTAATGTTTTAGTGATTTAGATATCCAATAAGCAATTGGAGTGCCAAAATTATTTTTTGTTATGTCTGCACGAATTTTATTCGACTAATTCTACTGAATGAAAGCATTTACCTTTTGACGCGATAGACTATATGAGAGTTACAGACGGTCGATAAGATTTACTATCAATTGATTGCATAAGTTCACAACTCACAAAGCTTCATAGTTTTAAATTCGCGCCACTTCGTAATAATCATCAAATTTTAAGCATGACGAACTATCAACGTTGGAACAATATAATAGGGTGGATCATTTTTGCCATTGCTGCAGTAACCTATGTAAGCACACTCGAACCAACCGCTAGCTTTTGGGACTGTGGTGAATACATCGCAACATCCTATCGACTTGAAGTTGGTCACCCGCCCGGTGCCCCTACGTTTCTATTGGTAGGTAGACTCTTTAGCATGTTTGCTGCTCCAGAGAATGTGGCTTATATGGTCAACCTCATTAGTGCTTTATCGAGCGCGTTTACCATCCTATTCTTGTTTTGGACCATCACTGCACTAGCGCTCAAAATTTTTAAACTTAAAAACGAAGATTCAGATTTAGAGGTGGGCGATCAAGCCGCCATCTTTGGAAGTGCCATAGTCGGTGCCTTGGCTTACACATTTAGCGACACTTTCTGGTTTTCAGCCGAAGAAGGCGAGGTTTACGCCCTCTCATCAATGATGACCGCCATCACTTTTTGGGCAATCCTAAAATGGGAGCAAATCGCACATGAGCCAAAGGCAGATCGATGGATTATTCTCATCGCTTATTTGATCGGACTTTCGATTGGTATTCACTTACTCAACCTCTTGGCGATTCCAGCCATCGCCTATGTGATTTACTTTAAAAAATACAAGCCAAACCTTCGCGGTATCGTTATCGCTGGGGCAGTTGGCGTGTTTGCTTTGGGTGGAATTCAAGGTTTTATTATCCCGGGCATTGTCAGTATGGCTGCAAAGTTTGAGTTTGCTTTTGTAAACACGTTTGGAGCACCATTTCATTCAGGTTCAATCATCTTCATTTTCTTATTGCTCGGGGCCATCGTTTATGGAATTTTCTATACGATGAAAACCAACAGACCTACTTGGAATACCGCCCTGTTATCGCTTTTGGTGCTGATTATTGGGTACTCATCATTCACACTAATAATGATTCGTTCCAATGCCAACACCCCAATCGATGAAAACAACCCTGAAAACTTGGTGAACCTTTTAGCTTACCTAAACCGCGAGCAATATGGTGAATCTCCCCTAGCATATGGGCAGCAATTCAATTCACCGCTCGACCCGCAACAGCAATATTTAGATGGAGACCCGGTGTATTATCCTGACGATAGAACAGGGAAATACGAATTGGCGGACGATAGAAAAGCGTCCAAACCAAATTACCACCCTGACTTCAAAACCATTTTCCCGCGAATGTGGAGCACCAAAGGCAATCACATAAAGGCATACAAACAATGGAGTAATTTTAAGGGTAAACCAGTAAAATTTCGAGATGGTTCGGGTAGGACACAAACCATAAATAAGCCCACATTTATAGAAAACATGCGCTACTTCTTTAACTATCAAGTCGGCTGGATGTATTTCAGATATTTTATGTGGAATTTTAGCGGACGCCAAAACGATCATCAAGGACATGGTGGATTTGAAGACGGCAATTGGCTTACAGGTGTTTCATTCATTGATGAGGCACATGTGGGCAATCAGAAGGAGTTGCCCGAATTTGCACTCAACCAAAAAGCACGGAATTTCTTTTACGCACTACCCTTCATTTTGGGTCTGCTTGGTATGATTTATCATTTCCGAAAACACAAGGAATATGCTTGGGTAGTCTTGCTGCTATTCTTCTTTACAGGATTAGCCATTGTACTCTACCTGAATCAATATCCCTTTCAGCCACGTGAGCGTGATTACGCATACGCAGGTTCCTTTTATGCCTTCGCTATTTGGATTGGGTTTGGGGTGCTTGCCCTTTATGATGCTGCGAGGAATCTTGACACCAAAGAGCTCGGTCAAACGGTTGGATATGCCGTAGGAGGCGGCATACTCCTAGCAATCATGGGAGCCATGTTTGGTGGAAATACATCATTCGCTCTCCTGATGTTATACATGGCCATTGTAGGCTCGGCAATGCTAGGTTTGATGCATGTGATAGGCAAATCAATAAAAGACGCCAAACTACAAGCGATTTTGGCTACCGCACTCTGCCTTATTGCACCTGTGCTCATGGCGAAGGACGGTTGGGACGACCACGACCGCAGCGGAAGATATACCGCCCGCGCCATTGCCCAAAACTATCTTGACTCGTGCGAGCCAAACGCCATCCTGTTTACCAATGGTGATAACGACACCTTCCCGCTTTGGTACCTGCAAGAAGTAGAAGGATACCGCACAGATGTGCGCATCGTAAACTTGACCCTCGGCAGTACGGACTGGTTTATTGATATGATCAAGCGGCAAGCTTATGATGATGGCCTTCCGGTAAAACTGAGCATGGAAAAAGACGATTACCGACAAGGAACACGAGATTACCTACCCATTGTTGAGCGCACTAAAAACGACAACTATGTAAACGTGGATAAAATCGTGGCTTTTGCACTTGATGATAAGAACACGCAACCCATGATGACGGGTAAAAGATTGAGCTACATTCCTACCCGATACTTCAGGTTGCCCGTAGATTCAGCCAAGGTCTTGGAATATGGAGTCGTTACACCAGAATACGCCAACCGAATCGTGGATGCACTCGAATGGAAAGTGAAAGGTTCAATCATATTAAAAAGCGAACTGCTTATGTTGGACATACTAGCCAACAATAATTGGGAGCGTCCAATCTATTTTGCCAACACCATGCCAAGAGATAGCTATTTCGGACTGCAAAATTATATGCAGCACGAAGGCTTTACATACCGATTGGTGCCTTACAAAGTGCAAAGCGATGGAAACCAATTTGGTTACTTCGGTGAAGTGCAGCCCGACATCATGTACACAAACATGATGGAAGAGTTTTCTTTCGGAAATATGGAGGATCCAGACATTTTCTTGGATGAAAACAATATGAGATTTGTCACCAACCTTAGACTAAACTTCAGCCGATTGGCTGATGTCCTTGCCAAGCGAGGCGATGTGGAGCGATCAAAAGCCGTACTCGATAAATGTGTGGAAATAACGGTGAATAGTAATACACCGAAAGACATCACCCTACTTCAGATAGTGGATACCTATTTCCAGATTGACGAGAACGAGAAAGGATTTGAATTGGCCAAACAGGTTGGTCAACACTATATCGAACATTTGGCATATTACGCTTCGCTCAAGGCTGAATATCAAGCGCAAACGTCCCGAGAAACGGGCCAAGCAGTGGCAGTTATTCAACAATTGCAGAACATGGGCCAACGATACAAAGTGGAAGGCATGGAAGATCATTTCAAACCCATTTTTGAGGAGGCACAGGGATATTACACTGAAATATCCGCTGCACTTCCACAACAAAATCCACAAAACCAGCGCAGATAAGCACGAAGCTTTTTTTATCATTTCATCAAAAAATGCCTGCAATCTGTGTAGGCATTTTTTTTGGCTAACGCCTAGATTCTAGGGCTGAAATAAGACTTTTCGAAGATTGATGCTATCGTATAATTTTAATATCGTAATTGGTCACAGTGAGCCATCAGATTCGCTGGTTCCCGTGATGTGTAAAAACGCGCTACTTTTGCCGCACTCGACTTGAAGAATTTCTTTTTATCCATATCATTTCTTATCGCACTATTTGCGGGTGCAGAAGCTCAATCAACCATGAATACTTCTGTCAACACACGTGCGAAAATGAAAGGGATTTTCATGCTAAAGTTTGCTCAATCCACAGAGTGGCCAGCTGAATATAAGCAAGGGGAGTTTGTCATAGCTGTGATCAACGATGATGACTTAGCAAAAACACTGGAAATGACCACAAAAACCAAAGGTGTCAATAGTCAGCCTGTTAAGGTTAAGCGATACACAAGTTCCGCTGAAGTTGAAAAATGCCACGTAATGTACATAGGAGGTAAGTCGGCTGGAGAAATTGAACCCTTTGCCAAAAAAGCAAACAACTATAATACATTGATAATAACAGAAACTCCTGGAGTTATTGACCGCACGTCATGCATAAACTTCGTGGTATCTGGTTCACTTATCAAATATGAAATGAATACAAAGCTTATGAAAGATCAAGGTTTGGTCGTGAGTAATAGCCTTGAAAAACTTGCCCTTAAAGTAATTAAATGATCCAATTATGAGACTCTTAATTCCCATATTGGTTTTTATTCTGACAGTACCTATCGAGCTAAGGGCTCAGCTCGATCCTGCGTCATTAGCGCTCCGCGCTTATCAGAGTAAAGACCTCGAAAAAGCAAAAGAGCTCATCGACATCGCCATTGATGACGAAATGAGTGGCGCCCGTGCCAGAACCTGGGTGTTCAGAGGCTATATCTACAAGGACATTTATAAACTTGACCAATTGAGCCCTGACGGTCGCGAAAAGCGCGATGAGTCAATACGGTCGTATAAGCGTGCCCTTGAATTGGATACTGACGGTGAGTTTACCAACGACTGTATGGAGAGTTTACGATTTCTAAGCACGACCATGTACAATGATGCAGCGAGATCGCTCGAAGGAGGCGATTTTAAACCTGCAGTTGAATACTACGAAAAATACAAGGAATTAGCTAGGTTTCGTAAGCCAGATCTCGACTTTACAGGAAGAGACGTTGAGTTCAAATCATTCCATGCCTCGAAATTGAGCTTGTTATATGAAAAAGAGCAAACGAACAACCCAGATTCGCTTAGCGAAGAAATCGTTCGTCTTTATAAGGAAGTAATCGAGCTAGATAGCAATGATGTGCAGGCCAACTACAATTTAGCTATACACTATTACAACCAGGGCGTTCATATTATTGATAATATGGACTACGAACTGCCCTTCGAGGAGCTATTCCTAATTCAAGAAAAGGTCATGGTACTTTTCCAAAATGCTTTACCTTATATGCTTAAAGCTTACAAGTTAACGCCTGGCAAAAGCGCCACTCTACAGGGGCTTTCTGGTATCTATTTTGGTCTCAACGACATTGAGAAATCAGAATTCTACCAGAAAAAACTCGAAGCTCTTGAAGGTAAATAATATTTTCGAGCCTCAATGTTCGCACATTTCAGTATAGGACGTAAGATTAGCCTCGGCTTTAGCGTGGTGATTTTGGCAACGATTGTCGCCTTTTTCATTACGAATAACACCTTCGTTGAAAGTCGGATTATCAATGAAGAGATTACCAATAATCACAATCCTTCCATTGCCAAGCTTGAAGAGTTGAAGCTAATGTTGGTGCGGTCTAAGATGTTAGTCAACAATTGGGCGTATCAAGAAACTCCATCGGAGAATGAAGACAAGGTTGCGCTCATAAAATTGATCAATGACGAGTATCCCGCTTTAAAAATTGAATTGGAATCATTGGCCACAACTTGGGGAGACTCAAGTCAAACAACCATGAATTCCTTATTTGCTGACATTGAATCACTCTGGGAGATGCATGCCATGGTGCAAATGACACTTCCTAATCTTGAAGCTTATAACGAGGCTATGAACAAATTCTTAGCCACAGCACTGGTTGACGAAGGCGGTGATATTGATGTTTTAACCGACAATGTCATTGCTCATCTTAATGATTTAATCCAAGTTAAAAAGGATATAACTGGAGTAATAACTGCCGAAATGCTTAGCAAATTTGAGGGAGTTCAGCTGTTGATACGAAACTTGGGATTTGCACTCGCAATTGCAGGAATTCTAATTGCCTTCCTTACTACTCGAACCATTGTTAGCCCTGTTCGAAAACTCAGGTTGATTTTACTGGATTTATCTAAAGGTATTTTTCCAAAATCTTGGATTAACACTGGAGGTGACGAAATCGGTGAAATGGCCAATGCCCTAGAAACGGTGGTGGCTGGTATGCGAAGAACCAAAGACTTTGCGATAAGCGTGGGTAGCGGTACCTATGAAGCCGAGTACACTTCATTGAGTGATCAAGACGAGCTTGGAAACTCTTTATTAGTGATGAGGAAAAATCTTCAGGAATATTCTGAGGATATGGAAGAGAAAGTGAGAGAACGCACGGCTGAAGTGGTTCGCCAAAAAGAGGAAATAGAGAAGCAGAGTGAGCAGATTGCCGAGCTTTATGAGCAAGTGAAGGACAGTATACTTTATGCCAAGCGCATTCAGGAAGCCATTCTTCCTTCAAAGGATGAAATTAATGATGCGCTCAAGCAAAGCATGGTCTTATTCCGCCCCAAGGATATTGTGAGTGGTGACTTTTATTGGTTTTCAGACAAAGGAGATTTGGCCATAATTGCTGCAGCAGATTGCACGGGACACGGAGTTCCAGGAGCATTGATGTCGATGATTGGCAGCTCTTTGCTCAACGAGATTGTCAATGAAAAAGGCATCACAGAACCAGCAGAAATTCTCATGTCATTGAAACATGGTGTGATAAATGCCCTCAACAAGCAATCGGCAAACTCTGGGGAGCAGACCAAAGATGGAATGGACATCGCCATTTTAGCAATTCCGAGAAAGGGAAATAAAATCCAATACGCTGGAGCCAATAACCCCCTTTGGCTAATTAGGGAAGGAGAAATTGTAGAAACAAGAGCAGATAGACAACCTGTAGGTTTCTTTGGTGACAATCTCAACACGCCATATACGAACCATGAAATAGAAGTTGAACCGAATGACATGGTTTACATTTTCTCAGACGGATATGCCGACCAATTTGGTGGCCCAAGAGGAAAAAAGTTCAAGTATTCTCAATTCAAGAAGCTTTTAACCACCATTACGGATAAACCAATGCAAGAGCAACGAGATATTCTCAATACACGCATTGAAGAATGGATGGGAGAAGAAGAACAGATTGACGACATCTTGGTCGTTGGTGTGAAGTTCTAAACACCTTTTAGTCAATCATCGAAGTTAGTAGCTAGGGCAACTCTTATAAGAATCGCCCAACTGATGCACCCTAAATCAAGTCAGATATGAGCTT
>JALRDM010000252.1 GCA_023262195.1 Salibacteraceae bacterium
CGCAAGAAAACCAACCCGATTACTTTGATGAAGCGGGCAATAGCTTGAGAAAGGCTTTTTTACAGGCTCCCCTGAAATTCAGCAGAATATCATCGGGATATACTAAACGAAGGTTTCATCCGGTTCAAAAGCGCTACAAGGCACATTTGGGAACAGACTATGCCGCACCTACTGGCACGCCCATAATGGCTGTGGGTGATGGCGTGGTTACCGAAGCAAAGTATAAACGGTATAACGGCAACTATGTAAAGATCAAGCACAACAGCACTTACACTACTCAATACTTGCACATGAGTAAAATAGCCCCAAATATGAAGCCTGGTGTAAGGGTAAGGCAAGGTGATGTAATTGGCTACGTAGGGAGCACAGGTTTGGCCACTGGTCCGCATGTTTGCTTCAGGTTTTGGAAGAACGGGGTCCAAGTAGACCATAGAAGAGAAAAACTACCACCCAGTGAACCCATCAAAGAAGAATACAGACCTGGTTTTGAAAATCACCTTGACACTTGGAAACCTCGATTGGAATCCATTAACATTGAGACGGAAGAGTCAGCAGAATCTGTGCTAACTTAAATCTCACGCATTCCTAAGAGTACAATTGGATTTTCCATGTACTTCTTAAATGTCTGCAAGAATTCTGCCCCTGTTGCACCATCTACTACACGGTGGTCACAGCTCATAGTTACTTTCATCCTATTACCAGCTACTATTTCACCATTTTTCACAACGGCTTCTTGTCTTATCCCCCCAATTGCTAGTATGCAGCTGTCTGGCGGGTTAATGATAGCGGTAAATTCCTCAATGCCAAACATCCCCAAATTAGAGATGGTGAATGTATTTCCCTCCCACTCCTGTGGCTGCAGTTTTTTAGACTTGGCCTTACCTGCCAATTCACGTACTTCACCAGATATCTGGGTTAATGCTTTACCATCTGCATGACGCACCACGGGCACCAATAGTCCATCCTCTACAGCTACAGCAACACCGATATGTACATGTCCATTGTATCGTATAAAGTCTCCATACCAAGCTGCGTTAACAGCCGGGTGATCTTTCAAGGCAACTGCTGCAGCTTTGATTACTAGATCATTGAATGAGATTTTTTCTGGAGCAATGGCCGCATTGATTGCTTTGCGCGCATCAATAGCCTGATCCATATCCAAGTCAATGGTCAGATAAAAATGTGGTGCACCAAACTTGCTTTCGCTCAACCTTCTTGTGATGGTCTTACGCATTTGGTTTACTTCCACGTCTCTTGATCGCTCAATTTGAGGATTGCGACCTACCGAGAAGTTTTCAATGTCCCTCTTTACGATTCTACCGCCCTCTCCCGTGCCACGGATGCCTCTTAGGCTGATGCCTTGTTGTTCGGCTAGTTTTCGTGCTAATGGTGAAATCTTGGTTCGATCATCAAGCTCTTGTTTTGGAGCCGCTTTTTCTATATGTCTAGTTTGCGCCTGTACTTTTTTAGGTTCTGGCTTTGGTGTTGCGGGAGCAGGAGTTGAAGCTTTCGCTTCTTTAGCTTCTTCTTTTTTAGGCGCTTCACTCTTAGCGGGTTGTTCATTGCTTGCAGCCTTAAGCGCTTCTTTATAGTCCTCCCCTTTTTCTCCTACAACAGCTATAGCGGTATCTACTGCCGCTTTCCCACCTTGATCAACAACAAGGTGCAGCAACGTACCTTCTTCAAAAGACTCATACTCCATAGTGGCCTTGTCTGACTCAATCTCAGCAAGTACGTCACCAGAATTTACTGTATCCCCAACTTTCTTGTGCCATGCTGCAATGACACCCTCTTCCATGGTGTCGCTGAGCTTTGGCATTTTTATTACAACCGCCATTTTTTTCTTTTTAATCCATTATATAAGGATAGTCCTCTTGCATGTAAACATCTTTATAAAGCTCATCCAACTCTGGTAGTGGAGAATCCTCTGCGAACTTTACTGATTCGTTTACCATTTCTTTCACTTCACCTTCGATTTTCTTTACGCCATCATCATCAATCCACCCTTGAGCCTTGATCTCGTTTAGCACCTGAGTTATTGGGTCTAAATCTTTATAATCGTTTAACTCTTCCTTAGTTCTATACTTCTGAGGGTCGCTCATTGAGTGTCCCTTATAACGATATGTTTTAATATCTAACAATACTGGTCCATTCCCTTTTCTGCAGTGCTCAGCTGCCTCTTGGATCGCTTCATGAACAGACTCAACACGCATCCCATCGACACTTTTACTCGGCATATCATAGCTGAGGCCGATCTTGGAAAGATCAGTTACGTTTGTCGTGCGTTCAACCGAAGTACCCATGGCATATTGATTATTTTCAATAATGAACACCACAGGCAACTTCCATAACATGGCCATATTGAAAGTCTCATGCAGCGCCCCTTGACGCACAGCTCCATCACCCATGAATGTTAGGCAAATATTTTTGGTCTTATTGTATTTCTCTGCGAATGCTATACCAGCACCCATGGGAATTTGGGCTCCAACAATTCCGTGACCTCCCATCATGTTTAACTCTTTGTCAAACATGTGCATTGAACCTCCCTTACCCTTGGAGCAGCCAGCGGCCTTTCCATAGAGCTCAGCCATAACATACTTTGGATGCATCCCTAAGGCAATTGGATGCGCATGATCTCTATAGGCTGTTATGACTTTATCATCCTTTTTTATTGCTGAGGCAAAACCAGCAGCGACTGCTTCTTGACCAATGTATAAATGGCAAAATCCGCCAAACTTCTGTTGTAGGTAAAGGTTGCCGCAAGTTTCTTCAAACCTGCGCATGAGTAACATATCCTTATACCACTTCATGTATTGAGCCTTGCTGTAAGCGGGCTTATTTGAAGATTTTTTCGGTGCTTTTTTTGTTGCTGTTGCCATATCCTCTATTTGGAAGGGAGGCAAATTTAAAACTTGTAATTGTAGCATTCACTACATTAGGAAATAGTTCACCTTTTCAACTCAGAAAGGTAGAAGTGAAAGGGTAATAAATTCTCACAACCATCAATGACTACGTAGGATATAGCAGAATACTTGAAGATCATTTTAATCGAACTTCCTTGAACTTTCTCCGTTTCACACAATACTTGCCGACATATACCACAAGGTGCCAAAACATCGCTAAGTTCAAATTCCATTGGAGAGGCTATTACAGCCATAGCCAATATTATAGCGGTTGGATGGGTATCTGAGATTGTGTTTAACAGGTTTCTTTCCGCACATATGCCTGCCGGAAAAGAGGCATTTTCTTTATTACTGCCATACATCACAATGCCCTTATCAAGCATTGCAGCTGCACCTACTCTGAATTTGGAGTACGGAGCATATGAGAGTGTTTGCGCCTCTTCCGCTTTTCGAACAAGGGTCTGCTCTTCATCGCTCAGGTTTGAAAAGTCATCAACCAGAGTAAAGTCGAGACTAAGGTTTTTTGAAATTCGTCCCATCAATCTTTGATTAAAAGCGCTACTGCATGCGCTTCAATTCCTTCTTCCCTGCCAACAAAACCAACCTTTTCAGATGTAGTGGCTTTTACTCCTACAGCATCTTTTTCGATGAGACAGAGCTGTGCGATTGATGTCTTGATATTGTCAATCCGAGGGCTAATTTTGGGCTGTTCAGACACCACCGTGGCATCAATATTTTCAATTCGATAGCCCTTTTCACCAACAAGCTCAATGACTCGCTTCAACAAAAGACGACTGTCAGCGTTTTTAAAACTTTGATCTGTATTTGGGAAGTGATAACCAATATCCCTTAGACCGGCAGCGCCTAAAATGGCATCACAAATGGCATGGAGCAACACATCCGCATCAGAGTGACCGTCTGGCCCAAGGGTAGATTCAAATTTCACACCCCCTAATACGCAAGGCCGACCCTCTTTGAGCTGGTGCACATCATATCCCAAGCCTACTCTAATTTTCATTCGGATGGTGGTCCATCAGATTTTGATGAAGACAGCTCGTTGAAATTGAAGGTGAGTGTAAACCTGAGAGTACGTGCGAGAGGAGAGGATTGAAGGTTGGCTGCTCCAAAGTATGCTGGCACCAAGTAGCTAAAATCCAGTCCAAAAACACTTAGTCGAAGTCCTACCCCAACAGTAATAAACTTTCTATTTCCCTTGGTGATGTGTTCACCATAGTATCCCAACCTAAAGGCAAACTGATCATCATACCAATATTCAGCACCAATACCATAACTGATTTCTCGAAGCTCTTCACCGAATCTTGAACCGGGTTCAATAATGGCCGCTCCTGTATTGGCATCAAAAACAACATTTCCAGGGGCATCATAAAATGAGCTAACCACACCTGAAACAACAGGTCTATCTGGGTCTTCGCCTGAAGCAATTACTGCTTCACCATTACTGTTGGTTGAGTCTGGATAATACCTAGGTGGTGAAGGAACCAAGTACTTATTGAGATCAACAGCGAGGCTAACCTTATTATAGTCATCGATATTATAAGTGACTCTTGGACCAAGTCTTAAATTGATTGGTAAATAATCGCGTGTAGCTGTGTTAGTGTAGCCAATTTTTGCACCTAAATTACTCACCTGAACCCCCCACGCTATGGTCGCATCCCGATCTCCAATGTTCACATCGTTATTCTCATAGTATACGCCAAGGTCTACTGCACCTGTTTGGCCAGGGCCGGTAGCCGCAGCACCGGCCTGCTGACCTCCGGTTAGGTTGGAATTAACATACCTTCCTGATAATGCCGCTGATAGCCTTCTCGAAAGTTTGCGGCTGTATGAGGCATCAAACGCAAATTCATTTGGAGTGAATTGAACAGTATTGTTTCCAAACTGATCGGTAAACTGAATGTTGCCTAAAGAAAAGTACCTTAGAGAAACCGCGGCCGCACTCACCTTGTTGATTTTATAATATCCAGACAAATATGAAATAGAGATATCTGGAACTAGGGCTCTCAGCCAAGGTGTATAGCTGAGTGAAACTCCAGCCTTATCTTGAATAAACGCATATTTAGCTGCATTCCAATGCTGCGAGGCTCCATCAGGTGAAGTAGCCACTCCCACATCTCCCATACCACCACCGCGAGTTTCAGGGTTTATATTAAGAAAAGGTACAGCAGTGGTGATGGTATTAAGCTGCAATAGCCAATCGCGTGTATCAGTTTGCCCCCAAACGGTCATGAAACCTACCGTGAAGATTGCAACTAAAGAAATTCTCTTTTGGACCATTAAAAAGTGATTAAGTAGAATTTATCTTCTATACGCACGTTTTTGAAAAGGTTTGCAAATATAGCTATTAGTCATGCGAGCTTTAGTTTAATATTACCAGCCGTTCAAATTCCTCTGCCACCTCACCTACGGGTGTCTTCACCTTCAAACGATATAAATAAACGCCTTTACCAATTGGATCACCAAAATGGTCTCGGCCGTTCCAGTTGATGGGTCCAACCCTATAACCATTGGTTAAATAATTGCCATCAATTGTTTTAATCAACTTACCACTGACGGTAAAAATCTCAATCCTTACATCCAAACTCAATCCAGGCTTATTATGTTCAAAATAAAAGTCAGTATTCGTGGTAAAAGGATTCGGATAATTCAGAATATGATCGAGCGCAAATACCGCGTCATTGGCCACTACAAATTCTGTATATGCATCTGTAGGATTATTATTCACATCCCAAACTTGCAATTTGAGCGTATGTCTTCCTTCGGTTAATTCATTGAATGGGTAACGAATCTTTCCGCTTTGATATGAATCAATATCAGCCTCATAATATTCATTCAGCACGATGGTATTTGCTCCTTTATCGTCAAGCACTGCCGTAATATCATGTCCTATACCCGTACCCACCATGTTTATTCCGTTCTCATCCCATACTTCAGCATACAAGTCAGGTTCTTGGTTTGTCATTCCACCAAAAACAAATTGATTATCATTAAGATAAAGGTCTACATCAGGACCATCATTATCGTCCACAGGATTATCGCTTAGGCCACCAATTAAGAAATCAGAGTTTTGTCCCGTTGCGTCATAATTACCGTTATCGGCATACAGACTGATTTTACCCGTGCCGTATGATCGGTCGATATCTTTAGGAACCACAAATTCGAAGGAAAATCTTCCATTCTTCACACTAGCCTTTCCTTTGAAAAGAATGTTTCTGCGTTCCTCATAAAAATATAATCCCTCACCATCATTATTCTGACCTTGAATGGTAGATACTTTGTCAAATACTGTTGGATATACCAATCCATTAAATGATTCGATTCTATTACCGTCTTTATCAGCCACAATTCCTGAAACCTTAACCTTATCGAGGGCTTGCATGGTATCTGGCCTTGATGTAATCAGTACTCGCTGTTGAGGAAACGCCAAGCGCATGGCTGGATCGCCCATAAGGGTAAAACACCTTGTGTTGAAACCTGCCACTCCTGAGGCAGCATTCTCAACTTTGGTCTGAGCAGTCATGTCTCCTAATCTGGCTTTGTCACTCTCGAGTGATTCAAAAGCCTGGCGGGTAAAGCTATATGTAAGGTCGAAGTTAGGGCCAGCAAATACAGCCCTTGTTGTGGTTAACAAGGCGACACCACCGCCCGATGGATTAAGCATAACGTACTCACCAGCTGAGGTACGCCTAGGATCATCATATCTTGTAAACTCGCATGTGGCAGTGATAAAAAGCGGCATATTATCTCTATTTGACCATTTATTGATGGTAGGTACATCAAGCACACGCTCGTGGGCCCAGCCTAACTCACCGCCATGGCCAATGTAATACATCATAAGTGCTCCCTTGCGCACACGCTCTGATATGGCTTCAGATACATCTGGATAACGCTCACCTCCAGATCCCGATAACTGCTTATATCCATCCAAATAAATCTTCTCGAAATTGAACTCGGGACTCAAGGAGTCGGCCAGTTCAGCTAACGTACTTGATTGAGTCTGGAAAGTTGCGCGGCCAT
>JALRDM010000036.1 GCA_023262195.1 Salibacteraceae bacterium
GATATTGCCGAAGGCGAAATCGTTAGCATTGTTGGCGCCTCTGGAGCTGGAAAAACCACACTATTGCAAATACTGGGCACACTCGATCGAGCAGATAGCGGTGAGTTGCGCATTGCAGACACTGATGTGCTCGGATTGAATGATAAAGCTTTGAGTCATTTTAGAAATACTTCCATAGGGTTTGTTTTTCAGTTTCACCAGTTGCTTCCTGAATTCACGGCACTCGAAAATGTTTGCTTGCCAAGTTTTATCAAAGGAGACTCACGGAAGGAAGCCGAAGCCAATGCCATGGATCTCTTGAAGTTTCTTGGCGCAGAAGAGCGCGCGCACCACAAGCCAAATCAGCTAAGTGGTGGTGAGCAACAGCGTATTGCAGTGGCTAGATCGCTCATCAATAAACCTAAGGTGATTTTTGCAGACGAACCTTCAGGCAATTTGGATTCCACCAATGCCACACAGCTTCACAAACTTTTTTTCGATTTGAGGGATGAATTTGGTCACACGTTCGTGATTGTGACGCACGACAAAGACTTGGCAGGCATGGCCGACCGTAAATTGACCATTGCGGATGGTAAAATGCTGTAGCGGTGCGCAAATCACTTTTCTTATTTCTAGTGGTATCCATTGTTTCGGGCATCGTGCATAGCCAAGAAAAACATCTAATCTATCTGCTTTCTGGGCAAGGCTCTGACGAACGAATTTTTCAAGAAATGGATTGGGATCAATCCGCGTATGATGGAAAGTATGTGGAATATTTAGTACCCAACCGCGGTGAACAAATGCCTGAGTATGCGCAAAGAATCGCCCAGGCGATCGATACAAGTCGTAGCTTTTCGCTGGTTGGCGTTTCATTGGGTGGCATGATTGCGATGGAACTTACGGACATCGTAAATCCCAAGCATGTGATTATAATCTCCAGCGCTAAGTCACGCTCAGAGTTACCCCTGCGCTATCGGTTTCAGCGCTACATCCCGATCTACGCACTTGTACCAAAGGGATTGATTAAAGTGGGCGCTCAGATTGCCCAACCATTATTTGAGCCCGACCGAAAATCTCATAAACAGGTGTTTAAGGCGATGCTTAAAGCCAAAGACAAAACTTTCATGAAACGCAGCATTCGAATGATTGTAAACTGGCAACGGATGCAACAAACGGATGACGTGTTTCACATCCATGGCGACAATGACCACACGTTGTCCATCAAGAAAATAAATGATGCGCACATCATTAAAAATGGTTCACACATGATGGCTCTAACACGCGCCAAAGAGGTAAGTAAGATGATTAATGAATACCTAAGCCAAGGTCACTAGTACTTTGGATTCAGCTTAATGTAGGTATTGTTCACTGGAGCCGCACCTCTCGCAACACCCGTATCGGGGTCTTTTTTCTCGGTTAGAAATACAATGCCATTTACACGTTTATACATGCTCATGTTGGCGTAGTCCATATACCAATCTTCAAAGAAGCGAATGCCAATCACATCACTCAGATTCGTTTGTACTTGCACTTTCACCGGTTTAAAGTCACCAGTATATAAATCTTCGGTGTAAACCGTCTCAATGGAGTTTAATCGTTTGAAAAACTCATCTCTGGTAATCGCCTTCGCTTTGCTTTCTTTAAAACTTAGTCCGTCATAATCATACACCTTTAAGATACCAGAGTTGATGGCATCAACCACGCTGATTAAGAACTGGTAGCGTGCCGATGGCTCAATATATCCTGCGGCATCACTGGTCAATACCATCCCGTCCATTTCGCCACCTTCAAAGGCCGAACTAAAATCTCGATTAAACAATACGTTGTATTCGATGCTCTCACGCACCAATCGTAACTCACCAATATTTCGAGTATTGAACTTGCCCGCCTTGAACGCAAACATGGGCTTGAGTCCCCTGTAGTCTCCATTTTGTGAATCAAACACTGGACGAGAAGCAGATAAGTATTTGATCTCTTTGGATAAATCGCCCCTTGACTTATCGAAAGACCATTCTTCAATGAATCCAGCACCTGCCATTATCTTGTAGATGTCCTCATTTAAATCAACGATTTGCCTTTTCATATCACCTGTGATGAGATCTTCCGTGTACACTGTATCCTTGACAACAAATTCGTCATCCTTGATATAAACACCATTGGTTTTATCCACGATTTCTGATCCGTTATACTTCACCTCCGCTTCAAACACCGCAGGGTCGAAGTAAAGGTTACCGATTTTTTCCAGCTCGCCTCTTTTAATCTTTCCTATAGCGGTTTTAAAGTCCAGATCGCCCAAAGAAGTAGGAGTACCTGTGCCGAGCGGCCCAATGTAATTCTTGACCATTCGCATCTGCTCGATGTATTTGATAAAAGTCTCTGAATACTTCTTCATTTCAGGGTAATACAGCTTAGTAAAGGCGGCACTTTGCCCAGGCCGATACTCATATTCCACATCTGCTAAGCTCGGATCATCAAGCAACAAGAAATTGTAGCTTATGGCTACTGATGGATTGTTTTGAGCTACAGCTAATAATGGAGCGAACAGTGCGATTAGGATAAGTCTTTTCATGATGTAGATGAGTTCGGCCGCGAAAATAATCTTACCTACTTATACGCAGCTTTCAAATATTTATTGAACAAAAGTGGCTGACAGTTTATTTGAATATTTGGGCGATTAACAATTATCGGTGCGATATTCGCTAAAAGTTTGAACCAAAATCGAAGGCATGTTTGATATGATGAAAAAGCTGCAAGAGGCGCAGCGGCAAATGAAGGAAATCAAGGAGAGGCTTGAGCGAGTGAGTGTAAAAGGCACGGCCGAACCTGGAATATCCATAACTGCCAACGGTAATCGAAAGATTTTGAGTGTTGAACTCCCTGAAAATTTTCAGTCCATGGATAAAAATGAGCTGGAAACTGCACTTAGAACCGCAATGGATCAGGCCATTGCTAACGCAGATCAAATAAATGAAGCCGAAATGAAATCAGCCGCCAGTGGTATGATGCCCGGCTTGGGAAGTCTCTTATCAAAAGGATAACAGCGCATTGAGTCGAACCATCATCATATCAATTTTAATATTTGGCTGCATCGCAGGTAGCCATGCGCAGACTCCTTTGGAGCTTTTGGATGCATTTACAGATGCCGTATCCAAGCCTACCGTAGAAGTTGATACCTTTTTTACTGAAAATGCGCGAGTGTCTTCGCTCATTTATCTTGAAAATGATGAAACCAAGCACCAGCATCAAAGTCCTAGCGAGTTCAAAGCGCAACTTCAAAACATTCATGTTGATTTTATTATGAATCAAACGCCATTGGTGCTGGTTTATCGTGAATATGAAACGGTGGCCAGCATCTTTTCTAGTGTGTTTGTTCAGTTTAAAGAGAAATCGACCGGAGAAGTTATTGAAACCACCAACATGCAGTCGCTCAAATTTGTGCTTGATGATGATGGTTGGAGAATCAGTCAGCTCAGCATTCAAAATGAGCATCCATCCTATCCCATTGACTCAGTGATGCAACCTGAGTCGCTCAAGAATAAATATAGGAATAGAAAAGCCGCAACCATTGAGCGTGTGCAAGTGGAGCCAATGCGAGACGCAAGGCCGCTCGATGATTTCAGCACCGAGTATGACCCAAACAAGGTGTATAATGTCAATGAGGTAGATGAAATTCCCGTGTACCCAACCGGACAAGAGGGGTTGAACCAAGTGTTGCGCCAATTCAATGTGGTCACTCAGCAGCAAGTGGGTTATACCCCATTTATTGTAACCATTGAAGAAGATGGTTCTCCAACGCTCATATACACGCATGACCTTAGTGGTTTTCAAATAGCCCAAGCAGAATCATTCGTTAGGTCGATGCTCTTTTGGTATCCAGCCATTAAATACGCTGCCAGCGTAAAATGCAAACTCATATTTTACATCCGTGATTAAACGCATTGCAACCATATCAATCATTCTAGTTGCTTCATTTACAATAAATGCACAATCAGATATGAGCGTGCTTGGAAACGTGATTGAGGCATATTTCAAAACGGTGAGCTCTGACAATCTAGCCAGTCGCAATCAAGGCCTCGACACCCTCATGGTGGAGGGTGCGCAGATGACATCGGTGCTGTTGCAATCCAACGGAAACTCGAACATCACCACTGGATCTTGGAAGGAATACCTAGAAAATAGTGCTGGGTTTTACAACGACTTCGAACTGAAGTTTTCTGAAATGGATCGCGAGGTGGATTTTTATCTCGACTTGGCTTCTGCCCACGTTTTGGTGGAGCAGCGCGCTACCAAAAAAGCAACAAAAAGGTTGTTTACACAAAACCTGTGGTTGCAGCTAGAGTTGATTTTTGTCAACAATCGTTGGTACATCACCGATGCATTATGGGTCAATGAAAGCAGCCAACCCATAGACAATGCGCTTTTGCAGGATACGTTAATACGCGTACCGTAGTTAGTAACATTACCCCATTTTTCTTGTGTTTGCACGCGTGAACAAAGGATATTGTTTAAAATTGAAATTCAAACCTATTTTAAACGAAAACCAACATGAATCGAAAATTATTAAATCGATTTGCGGTTGCGCTCAGTGCCATCGCACTTGTTTCCTGCGGACAAGACAAAATCGCTTGGAAACCAACCTTTGCCGTACCCTTAGGTTCCGGTAGTTTGACCGTGGTCGATTTGGTCGGGGCCCAGCCATCCGAAGTTGAAGGCGATACTTTTACTCGGGGTGGGTCTGAGATTTACTCATTCAAACTGGTTTACATTGACACCTTAGATCCTGTGAGGATTGGTCAGTTTGGTGCCACACCGGGAAGCAGTGTAGATAGTATTCCGATTTCGCCAGGTTTTCCTCTTCCAGAAAGCAACAATCTGCTTCGCATTACTGGATTGGCAAGTGGAGGTAGCTTCCTATTTACAAGGCCATCAGTCACCTTCGATTTCATCAATGAGTTGAACATGGATGTGGTGTTACAACTCAATAATACATACACCAGAAACGTGAAGACGAATGTTGAATCGCCTTTTACAATTACTGGTCAACCCACAAACATTCCTGCTGGTTCCATTGGAAATCCTGGTATTGCAACATTGACTATCAACAACTCTAATACTGGTGGAGCCCTTTCTGATGTATTCACTCCTACTCCCAAGTTTTTGTTTTACACTCCAGTTTTAGGCACCAATAAAGGAACACCATCTGCCAACAATGGAGAATTGACCGTTGTGTCTAAAGTAAACCTGCCATTTACAGGTTATGGCAAGGTTTTCTACAGAGACACTATCCTTTTAGAGTCAGTAAATGGAGATAGTTTAACTGAAGACATTTCTGCCTTGTCTGAAGAAGATCCAATTCAATTTGCATTTCTGCGATTCAACTTTGTGAATGAAATGCCCTTGAACATCAATATCACCGGCACATTGGTAGATCTAGATAATAACTACTCACTCATCGATCAGGTGCGTTTTTTCGATGTTGAAAAGAATGAAGAAGGAGACTATCCATATACCATCATCGCAGCAGGCACGTCAGGCGGTGCGACACAAGTGATGACAGAAATGAGACTTTACAGCGAGAATCCAACCACAGGAAATAATGAGATTGAAGCCATACTAGATGGTGGAGCGGTAATTATCGAATTGGAATTAGAGTCAGATAATTTTGACAGTAATCAACCGGTGACCATTGAGGCCGATCAAAGACTTAGCGTGGACATTGGTTTCAGAACCAAGACCAGTGCCGAGTTTGATGTGCCATCACCACAAGACATCTTAGATTCTATTCAATAAAGCAAAACCTACCTAACCATGAAAAAACACATATATCTATTAGTAGCGCTTTTGCTGATGGGTGCATCCTATACGCAAGCGCAAAGAGAATTGACGCTTTATAATGCGCGATACTTGCAGCAAGCGAGTTTTGCAAATGCCGCTTTTACACCCGAGTGTAAAGTCAATATTGGAGGGCTAGCCCTCGGATCCACGCATTTATCCTTGGAGAACAATGGCTTCACCCGTAAAAGCCTTGGAAATATTGCTGAAGGACCAGAAGGTGCTGCCGAGGAACTCGATAGACTTCGCGAGGTGAATTATTTAGCGGGTGAATTTCGTAAAGACCTTCACTTTGGTTTCAGGCTGAAAGAAAAGAACTATTTATCTTTTAACATCAGTCCAAGATCACAAACCACCATAGCTTACAACAAGAATATCGCAGGCTTGGTTGCCTTCGGTAATGGTGTTGACCCAAGCGATCCAGGTGCAGACGTTATCCCAGAAGAGTATTACATGGGTGAAAGAATTTCTTTCGACAACTCTGCTGTGGAGCATACCACTTGGACAGAATTTGGTATCCAATACGCGAGGAAACTCGTTGACGACAAATTAAGCGTTGGTATACGACCAAAGTTTTTACTTGGACATGCCAACATTACTACAGATAACATGACCTTAGGGCTCACCACCGATCCAACAAATTTTGGTCTGAAACTCGATGGTAGCTACTCTTATAGAACATCGCTGCCCAACGATTCAGTGAATGGTGAATCCTATTCCCCATTCAGTAATATTGGTTTCGGTGCCGATATCGGTGTAAGTTATGACATCAATGAGAAGTTTAACATCAGTGCATCTGCCAACGATATTGGGTTTATCAATTGGAAATTTAGTCCCAGAAACTTCAGTGCCACTGATGGGCTTGTTCTAGTCAATGGTGCTCCAATTAATGGTGGTTTATTACAAGTTGGTGACAGTATTGTACCTTACTTCGAAGAGCTTGGTGCTGATTTAGCCGACAGTTTGAACAATCAATTCGGTCCAGACACGGCAATTGAAGAATATCGCACTTGGCTAACCGCGCGTTATAACTTAGGTTTCAACTACACGTTCGCAGAAAAGCACAATGTTGGACTCTTGCTTAACGCACACATGATCAAGCGCAATCTGCGCGCTGCCATGTCTATATCGTACAACTTCAGAGTACGCAAGTGGTTTGGATTGCATGTCAACTATTCTATTTATAACAGAAGCTTCACCAACCTTGGCGCTGGTTTGAGCTTCAACATCTTCCCATGGCAGTTCTATATCATGACTGAC
>JALRDM010000042.1 GCA_023262195.1 Salibacteraceae bacterium
AGAGAAAGTGCTGCAAAGTGGCTGTCCAGATCGGATCTTAATTTCCCTTTATCTACGCCATGTATAAAAATCTGTTCTAGGTGCTGTCTGTAGGTAGAGCCGAGGTCCTTGAGCTTATCTCGGCGGTTTTTTGGTAAATACAGTCGCTGCTCATTATGAACCCTCAATGCGGCATTGTTTTCTCTATAGCTGCTGAGATGAGCTCTAACGACCATGGATAATTTTTCTTCAATGGGTAATTCTTGCTCAAAAATAGTTTCCATTTTGCCTACATAGCTTTTGAGTGCGATAAGGCAAACCTCTTCTAACGCTTTTTCCTTGGATTTGAAATAGTAGTAGAGACTGCCTTGGCGTATACCTAAATGGGTTGCTATGTCCTTCGTACTGGCACCATGATATCCCTTGGAGGCAAAGACAGAAGCCGCTGCCTCTATAGCCTTTGCTTTCTGTTGTTGATACTTGGTAGTTGATCCAATGTCAGCTTTCATGGGTGCATGTTAACGTGCCAGCAACATTAAAATCTATAAACCTATAGATTTATGTGAGTGAACGGGTGTTTTTTGTGATGAAGGCATAAAAAATGAGTACTTAAGGATAGAAAACAGAGTGTTCTGTCGTGGTTTGGTCCAAATGCTAATCGCATTTGTCGAACCTGAGAGGCTTTCATTAGCTCTCGGATTTGCCAGCCACAAAAAACCTGCATAAAGCAGGTTTGTTGAAGCTGGCGCACCCGAGAGGATTCGACCCTCTGGCCTCTGCCTCCGGAGGAAAAGGATCTATAGTTAACCTATTTAAATACGATAGGTTGAGTAGATTGTTTTGTGGTTGTGTAGATTGTGTGCATTAAGAATAGATTAGTGATGTTTGCTACGGAACGTGGCAATGCATAAAAAATCTGATAAAAAAACGTTTTGCCGTGGAGAATGGCGTTAGATTAATGTTGGTAGCAAATTAAACATGGCCATAAGCGAGCATTGCATCCGCGACTTTTATGAAGCCGGCGATATTGGCGCCTTTAACATAATCCACACCATTCTCTGACCTACCATGCTCAACGCACTGTGCATGAATGCGTTCAATCATTTGATTAAGATGTTGTTCTACTTTTTCATTGCTCCAGCTGACACGGGTGCTGTTTTGTGACATCTCAAGTCCTGAGATACCCACGCCGCCGGCATTGGCTGCTTTTGCTGGGCCAAGCAAAACGTTCGCTTGCTTAAAGGCATTCACAGCATCGAGTTCACATGGCATATTGGCGCCTTCAGAAATGGCGATAATCCCATTTTTAATTAAGGTGTTTGCGTCACCGAGAGAAAGCTCATTTTGTGTGGCACACGGCATAGCGATATCTGTTGGCACATTCCACGGCCTACCTTCGTGAAAAGTTGCCGTTGGATATTCTTTTACATATTCGTTTATTTGTCCGCGTCGTTCTTGTTTAAGCTCTTTAACCCATTCAAGTTTTTCCTGAGTTATGCCCTCGGGGTCATGAATAAAACCCGATGAGTCAGATAGGGTGATGGGTTTGGCGCCGAGCTGCAGTATCTTCTCAGCAGCATAAGTGGCAACATTTCCAGCACCTGAAATAGAGATACGCTTTCCTTCGATAAAGCGCCCAGACTCTTTCATCATTTCATTTAAGAAGATTGCAGCTCCATAACCAGTCGCTTCGGTGCGGAGTTTCGACCCTCCATATTGCAATCCCTTGCCAGTCAGTACACCACTAAATTGGTTGGTTATACGTTTGTATTGTCCAAACATAAAGCCAATCTCACGAGCGCCTACACCAATATCACCTGCGGGTACATCGGTGTAGGAGCCAATGTGGCGATAAAGTTCGGTGATAAAAGATTGGCAGAAGCGCATGATCTCATTGTCGCTCTTACCTTTAGGGTTGAAGTTAGCTCCGCCTTTGCCACCACCCATTGGTAGGCCCGTAAGGCTGTTTTTGAAAATTTGCTCAAAGCCCAAAAATTTAAGCACCGACATGTTCACATTGGGATGGAAGCGAATGCCGCCTTTATAAGGGCCTATTGAGTTATTGAACTGCACGCGAAACCCACGATTAACGCGAATATTGCCAGCATCATCTGTCCAAGGAACACGGAAATAGATTGCGCGATCAGGTTCTACCAGGCGCTCCATGATTCGCATCTCTTGATATATCGGCTTATCTTCAATGAAGGGGAAAATGTTGGCAGCAAACTCATGAACGGCTTGATGAAACTCAGGTTCACCTGGATTACGTTTTGTTACACCTTCCATGAAAGAGATTAACATTTCGTTGGCGTTTTTCTCGCCAGGCATGAAATACGTCATAGTGAATTCCTGAACATTGGATCAGAATTCATTTAAAAGTAGCTTAATTACACTAACATTACAAATTGATAGCTAATATCAGCTTTGATAAATTTGACTGGCATATCGTGTTCAACGTATATAAGTGCACATTGTTCAGCAATAATTTTTCGAAAAAAGTTATTGAACAAGGCCTGTTGCGCTTGTACTAAATCCAATCGAAATTTGTTAAGCAAAAGATAAACTTTTATAGCTGAAGTATTGGTTACAAAACAAAGTTAATAAACGAAGGATGCTAAAATGGGTCAACTTAGTTTTGCCATTGACTCTGATATTAATTCTTGGTTATGTCAAATTATTAGATCCTGGGTTTGTCTTTGGAAAGTTACAGCGTTCTGTAATAGACCTATATTCCTTAAGCGGATTTTATGTCCCGAGTAAGGTTACTGAGCAAAACACGAGAGTGCATCTAATTGAAGTAGATGAGGCAAGCTTAAATGGGTAATTCTTGCTCAAAAATAGTTTCCATTTTGCCTACATAGCTTTTGAGTGCGATAAGGCAAACCTCTTCTAACGCTTTTTCCTTGGATTTGAAATAGTAGTAGAGACTGTCTTGGCGTA
>JALRDM010000076.1 GCA_023262195.1 Salibacteraceae bacterium
CATGCATAAGCGCTATCCGAATGCGAAAATCCTGACCGTAGAACCCTTAAAAAGTAACTATGACTCGCTCCTTAAAAATGTAAAAGGGATTGACGCCATTCATCTATGGCTTCTTTGCTTTTCCAATAGCTTATAAAGGAACCTCTACCCTCACTCTTTTGGCTTTCCCAGCCTAGAAACCCATCTATTTTATGGACCAATTCTAAGGTCAACTCATCCATCTCTTTATAGCCATCTAGATCATCGCTGATGTAGTTGTTGAAAATATTCGCATAAAACGGTGCAGACGGGGGGTGATTATTTTTCCAATGGATCATAGATTTATGACTGATTCAACTTCTTAACCATGGTGAGGATGGTGGCAATCGCCACCGTCTCACCCGTTTCATCATACATGTCCACCAAAAACTTGACGATGCCCTTAGCAATATCATCCTCAGAGCGTTTTTCCTGATCGATTTTCTCTTTCACCGTGAATCTTACTCCAACCGTTGCGCCAGGATAAACGGGTTTGGTGAATCGGGCTTGTTCCACTCCATAGTTGAGCAGTACCGGGCCTTTTTTCGGATCGACAAACAACCCTGCCGCTTTTGATAATAAGAAGTATCCGTGTGCTACGCGCTGTTCGAAAATGGTTCCTTCGAGTGAAGTTGCGTCCATGTGCGCATAGAAATTATCTCCACTTACATTGGCAAAATTGACAATGTCAGCATCTGTAACGGTGTGCTTATGGGTAAATACGGTGTGTCCTACTACCAACTCCTCAAAGTGCTGTCTAAATACATGTGGATTAGCCTCTGGCTGATCTGCACCTACTTGAAATTGCTCTGTAATACGGGTGATGGTTTCAGGGTGGCCCTGAATGGCGGTGCGCTGCATGTAGTGTTTCACTCCGCGTACTCCGCCCATCTCCTCGCCACCGCCTGCCCTACCCGGACCGCCATGGGTAAGTAAAGGCATTGGTGAGCCATGCCCAGTGCTTTCTTTAGCACAACGCTCGTTCAAGACCAATACTCTACCGTGCATGTGAGCTGCGCCAATCACAAACTCTTTAGCAATAGAATCATCTGCGGTGACAATGGAAGTCACCAAGGAACCTTTTCCGAGCTCAGCCAATCGTATGGCCTCATCCATGTCTTTGTATGGCATAAGTGTACTCACCGGACCGAATGCCTCAATCTCGTGTACCGAAGTCTTGTTGAATGGGTCGTCATTCCTGAAAAGAATGGGGCTAAAAAATGCTCCCTTTTCTTTATCCGCACCCACTACTTCGAAGTTGTCTAGATCACCATAGACTATCTCTTGCTCTTTGCTCAGCAATTCAACATTTTCTCGCACCCGATCCACTTGCGTGCGACACGCCAACGCACCCATCCTCACTCCATCCACAGATGGATCGCCAATGGTGGTTTTTGCCAATTGCTGCCCAAGTGCGATTTGCACATCCTCCATATACTTTTCTGGAACGATAATTCTTCGAATGGCTGTACACTTTTGACCAGCTTTAACGGTAATTTCTACACGTGCGGCTTTAATAAAAAGGTCAAATTCTGGAGTTCCTGGAGCCGCATCCTCACCAAGCATTGAAGCATTGAGACTGTCTGCTTCCAAATTGAATGGAACCGTGTTTTCAATAATGTTCGGCAAAGCTTTAAGCTTCAAACCGGTTGCAGCCGAACCGGTAAAGGTGACCACATCATTCTGTGTGACATGATCTAGAATGCCCCTTCCGAAACCACTGACAAGTTGTATTGAACCTTCTGGTAGAATTTTAGAATCAATGATCTCTTTTACCATCAACTCCGTGAGGTAACTAGTGTACTCACTCGGTTTAACCACTGCTGGCATTCCTGCCAAAAGGTTTACAGCAATTTTTTCGAGCATGCCCCAAATTGGGAAGTTAAAGGCATTGATATGCACCGCCACGCCATGTTTTGGAACCAATATGTGGTGGCCAATGAACGATCCTCCCTTCGACAGCGGCACAGCATCACCTTCTACAGCATAAGGAAGGTCAGGAAATTGTCTTCTAAGCGATGCGTTGGCAAATAAATTTCCAATTCCACCTTCAATATCAATCCAACTGTCTGTTTTGGTTGCACCAGTAGCTGCCGAAAGCTCGTAGAATTTCTTTTTTATTGACATCAAGTGAAGAGCCAATGCCTTAAGCATTCGACCCCGTTCTTGGAAGGTCATCTTTCTAAGCGCTGGGCCACCTTTAGATCGGCCATAATCAAGCATAGCAGCATAGTCTAAGCCTGCGCTAGATACTGTTCCAATGGCCGCTCCGTTGATGGCATTTTCTGCTACAAGCTCTTCACCATCACCTTCAATCCAAGATCCAGCGATGTAATTTTTAATCTTATTCATAAACTAATCATCTATTGTTCTGACCTTAAGTCGCTTTCGCTCTTTAATAAACTCCTTGAGGTCTTCATTCGATTCTTCAGTGAACTTATTGTCATAAACAAATTGACCACCAAAGTATTTAATCCTTCCTACCGGCCGCTCTAAGTCAATATGTGCAGGCACCCTTCCAATCGGATGCAAGTCCATAAAGAATGGAAATAAGTGGTCTTTCGATTGTCTGGCAGGATGAATTTTGGTGGTGATAATGAGAGTTTTAGAAACACCCCCCTCTGCATAAATCACCAATGCGACAGAATCCTGCATTGGCATTTCATAATCGAACTTACCTATTCTAGTAGTTTGAAACTCATCTATGATATCTCCCCCTTTATAAATGTAAATCTTAGCCTCAAGCCCACGCTTTTTTTCATTAACCACCTTACCTGATAGAAATAAAGAACCCACTTCTTTGCTGGTTTGGGCGCAGTTGACAGCCACATACGCCAAGTAAAATATTGTAACTAAAATCGCCTTTACAACAATTCGCATCAATCAAGGAGCATAAAGCCTGCAAAGATAACAGGCATAAACGAGTAAGAATTCGAGATTAAGATTCTCTAGATAAAATCATTAGGCCTGATTCTTCCAAATATCATAGCTCTTCATTTGATTGGGTCGGTTAGGCTCTGGTTGTCTTAGGGGCTCGCATTCTTTCAAAGTATCGTGCAACTCTTTCGGTAGGTCTTGATAGATTTTGGTCCCTTGAGTTTTCCAGGCAATCATTTCATCCGATACATCCTTCACGATTTTATGAGGATTTCCCACCACTACTTTTCTGTTTGGGATTTTAGTTTTTGCTGAAATAAAGGTCAAGGCTCCTATAATGCACTCATCCCCAATTTCCACTTCATCCATCAACACAGCATTCATCCCGATGAGACAATTCTTTCCAAGTGCAGCGCCATGAACAATGGCGCCATGGCCAACGTGTGCTCCCTCTTGAAACCTCACTTCAACGCCAGGAAACATGTGCACAGTGCAGTTCTCTTGCACATTGCACCCATCTTTAATCACAATTTTCCCCCAGTCGCCACGAATGGCCGCACTTGGTCCGATGTAGACATTCGCCCCAATAAACACGTTACCTGTAACCGTGGCTTGTGGATGCACGAAGGCAGTTTCGTGAACTACTGGCTTAAAACCATCAAATTCATAAATCATCTTGGAATCGTTTTGGCAAATATGGAGAAACAAAAAAGGCTCTCCGTTTCCGAAAAGCCTCTGTTTTAGTTGCGGGGGCTGGACTCGAACCAGCGACCTTTGGGTTATGAGCCCAACGAGCTACCAACTGCTCCACCCCGCACTGCAAAGATAGAACTAAGTTGCATTGTGTCAAGTGTTGATTTTAGGTAAATAAATCTTATCGCTAGTCGACTATTAAAGCCCTTAGATCCTCTAAACTATTTGCTTCGTTGGGGTTTTTATCGGTGCGCCATCGGTGAATTCTAGGAAACCGCACCGCCATACCACTCTTGTGACGACTTGATTTAGCGATCCCCTCAAATGCAATTTCGAATACCAGCTCAGGAATTACACTTCTTACAGGGCCGAAACGATCAACGGTATTCTTTTTAATAAAAGCATCAACTTTTCGAAACTCTTCATCGGTCAACCCAGAGTAGGCCTTGGCAAAGGTTACGAGCTCCCGTGTTCCATCCGTGTTTGTTTTCCAAAGACCAAAAGTGTAGTCCGTAAATAAATTAGATCGCCTACCGTGCCCCCTCATAGCATAGGTAAGCACCGCATCTATGGTTAGTGGATCGACTTTCCATTTCCACCAATCTCCTTTTTTTCTTCCGACTCCATACTGAGCATCTTTTCGCTTAATCATCAACCCTTCGCTGCGTTCTTCCCGTGAACGACTTCGCTCAATGGCGGCAGCATCCCAAGAATCAAACTCCAGTAATGGTGAGAGATGAAGCGTATCACAGTCCGCATTATTATAGATTTCATCGAGTAACTTCCTGCGCTCCGTATAAGGCCTATTACGGATATCTACACCCCCATATTCCAAAAGGTCATATGCTTTCAATATCACCGGGACATTTTGTAGCAATGATTTACTCACTGTCTTACGTCCGATGCGCTTTTGTAAATCGTTGAATGTGCCTATGTTGCCATTTGTGAAGGGTAGAATTTCTCCATCGATCACCGTCCCATCGGGTAGTTTCTCAACCAGCACAGAAAACTCCGGGTATTTGTCGGTCACCAGCTCCTCGCCACGAGACCAAACAAAGAGCTCTCCTCCTCTTAATATTACTTGGCTCCGAATGCCATCCCATTTATGCTCGGCATAGTAATCACTGATGTTTCCTAATTCTTTCGGTTCTCCTTCGATGGCATAGGCAAGAAAAAAGGGATAGGGTCGCGATGTAATATCCTTTTCTGTCACATCGCTGGTGAGTTCTTGGAAGGTTGTGGTTTTTGGGTCCCAATTCCCCATCAATCTGAACGCCAATACATCTTCATCAATTCCTGTGGCCTTGCTCAGCGCACGTGTCATCAACTTTTGGCTCACCCCAATCCTAAAACCACCAGTCAGGAGTTTGGTAAACACGAAGCGTTCATAATAATCAAGGCCCACCCATGTCTCTCGCATATAGGCTCTTTTCTCTTCGTCTGACTTTCCCTTAAGATGGATCAAATCGTTCAGGTATGAGGTGAGCGATTTGGTATCAACACTTTTCGTCTTGGGCACAACTAGCGCAATGGTCTCCGCCAAATCCCCGACAATGTGATAGCTTTCTTCGAAAAGCCATAGAGGAATATTGGCCAGTTCTGATGCATACTCGCGCAGGAAAGTGCTGTTTATTGGGCGGGATGGTCTTCGGTGAGAAAGGATGGCTATGGTCCAAACCTTGTCGCTATCATCTGTGTCTATGAAATACTTCGCAAGGGCTTCAACTTTGCGGTTTGTTCTATTCGTTGAATCGATGACACGTATGAGCTCTGCAAACCTTTTCATGATTCGACCTCCTTTTTTGGTGAGGATTCTTCTTCAATCTCATCACTGGCATACTCCGTGTTCTCCATGGAGGCCTCGTATCCAATCTCTGTGAGGTATCGGCTAAATATGTCCGAATATCCATGCATACAAATGATTCTGCTTGCCTCTGTGCGCTCGATACATTCTAAAAGCCCCTGCCAATCACAATGATCAGAAAGCACAAAACCTTTGTCAATGGCTCGTCTGCGCCTCGCCCCTCGAAATGTCATCCAACCGCTTGCCGAAGCCGTGGCATACGGTACTAACTTTCGCATCCAAGTACTGCCATGGGCACTAGGTGGAGCCAGTACTATATTCCCAATAAGGTCAGCCTTTTTGGTGTCCTTCGTTATCCTTTCGGTTGGTGGCAAATCAACAATTGATCGAAGTACTTCGGTCATATTCTCGATAGCACCATGCGTGTAAATGGTCCCGATGGAGCCGTTAAGATATTTGAGCAGCCGTTGCGCCTTTCCGAGCGAATAGCCAAAAAGCACCGATGTCAATCCCTCTTGTCGATTTTGATTCCACCAGAGGTTTATATCTTCAAATACCCGCTGCTGTGGTTGCCACTTAAATGCAGGCAGGCCAAAGGTGCATTCGGTAATAAATGTGTGGCACTTTACGGGTTCCCAAGGTTTAGAAATTCCATCATCTTCCAATTTGTAATCGCCACCATAAACCCAAACCTGCCCTTTATACTCCACCCTAACCTGCGCTGATCCAATGATATGGCCGGCAGGAAAGAGGCTAAACTTGACTCCGTTTATTGTGAACGACTCGCCCCAATCCTTACCCTCTACTGGAATTTCACCCAACCTATGTTTGATGATTGGAATATTGGTGTGGTGCGTCAGGTACAACTTGTGTCCATACCTCGAATGATCTGCATGGCCGTGAGTTATAATGCACCGCTTAACCGGTTTCCAGGCATCAATGTATACATCGGCCTTTGGGCAATAGATGCCTCGCTCATTAAATACCAATAGGTCATGAGCATTGGCTTGCGTGATGGATTTTTTTCTTGCCACGGGTTTACCACAATTTTTTTCTACAAATGTTCGAGCCATTTCGAACATCTTTATCGCGTGAAAATTTCGGTAGAATATATTAAGAATCACCAAAGGGAGCTTTTGATGTGGTGTATTGTGGTGGTTCTCATCACCATTAAAATATATCAAGGCGACCAGTCGTTTTTCGAAAAGCATTTCAACGATGCTGGTTGGACCGAGGGAGAATCTGATTGGTTTAAATGGCTTTACCATCACTTGGCAAGTCTTATTCTATGGGCGTTTATTCCGTTTCTTATCATTCGCTTTGCTTTCAAGCAAAAAATCAGCGAATACGGATGGCAGCTAGGCGATTGGAAATTTGGGATAAAGGCATCGCTCATTGCTTTCGTGGTAATGATTCTACCCGTTTACATCAGCAGCTTTAATCCTGAGCATCGAGAATGGTACCCGCTCACATCATTGGCGACTGCCTCGGTCGGATATTTTGCATTGTGGGGATTGAGCTATTTACCTCACTACATCGGCTGGGACTTTATGTTCCGAGGATTTGTGGGAATCGGTATGAGCAATTTCTACGGAAAAATTGGCGCCACCGGTATTCAGGTGATCATCACAGTTTTGCTTCACATTGGGAAACCTATGGGGGAAACCTGGGGAGCAGCAGTTGCTGGCGTATATCTCGGCTGGCTCACATATCGCACTGGCTCTGTTTGGTGGGTAATTCTATTCCATTTTTACCTGGGTATGTTGAACACATGGATGTGCGCTTAAGATGAGATACGCTGTTACCGGATCAAATGGGCTGGTGGGAAAAGCTCTTACCCTGAAACTTGCTAATGAAGGGCATTCAGTTGTCGCGATAGTTCGCAATGAAAATCCATCTGAATTTCTGGATCATGAATATATCGAGTTGGCCAAGGGTGATATTCAGGATATTGAGTTCCTTAAGCAAACCTTTCGAAATATTGATGGCGTATTTCATGTTGCCGCTTTTGCCAAACCGTGGGCGAAAGACCCAAGCATTTACTATGATGTAAATGAGCTGGGAACAAGGAATGTGTGTGAAGCTTGCGTCAAAAATGGCGTAAAACGCATGGTATATACCGCATCTGCTGGCATCCACGGACCACAGCAAAATGGAAAACTGATCGATGAAAACACCTGGCCTAAAGCGTATCACACAGACTACGAGCAGAGCAAATACAATGGAATGCAAGCAGCTCTAGAATTTGAATCTAAAGGTTTGGAAGTAAATGTTGTGAGTCCTGGGCGCGTGTACGCTCCTGGTAAAGCTTCAGAAAGCAATGTTCCCATGAGAATGGTCAATATCTATTTAAAACGAAAATTTGGCCTCGCGCCTACAGATGGCTCAGGCATTGGAAGCTATGTGCATATTGATGATGTAATAAGCGGGCATTGTATAGTCATGGATTGTACCGAGCATGGGGAGGAGTTTTTGCTTGGGGGCGAAAACCTAACCTACATTGAATTTTTCGAGGTACTTGCTGAAGTTACAGGCAAGCGCTATCCTGTGATTAAAGTTCCCTATGCCTTGAGTTTACTGATTGGCAAAGTGAACCTATTGCTTGCTGAAAACTTCGGAATTAAACCCACCATAACCACTCCTTGGGTGAGGCGTTACTTAAAATATTGGGGTGTGAATTCTGACAAACTAAAACAGCTAGGATTCGAGCCGAGATCGCTCAAACAAGGTTTATCAGAAACCAAGGACTAGCCCTGATCTTTTGCTCTAGTTTATTACAAACTTCTGACTGAGCTGTTGTCTGCATGAGCACGGCATAATCGCGTGCAGTCTGTGCAAATCCGATCAATGGAATAATCCATGAAACGAGGAAAACTATTCGATGCATGGCGCTTTATTTTGCCAATAAAAATAGTACTCGTAATAACTAAGTCTATCTCAGCTCTGCACCAACCTCGCGCTTAAAGCATTCCAGCAGTCTATTCATAGTTTTATCTACCTCTTTATCGGTGAGGGTTTTGTGCTCATCGCGCAGTTTAAATGCCAAGGCGTAGCTCTTTTTTCCTGCCGGTAAGCCCTTGCCTTCATACACATCAAACAACGTAACATTCTTCAATAATTTCCGCTCCGTTTGATATGCCAATCGCTCTAAGTCTGCATACTGTACGGCCTGGTCAATCAATAAGGCAAGATCTCTACGTACTTCTGGAAACTTTGGCAAATCACCAATACTCACGGTTTGTTGCCTCATTTTTACCAAGTCTGCCCAACGGATTTCCGAATAAAACACATCCTTGTTTTTAATGTCAAAGGCCTTGAGCAATTTAGATGAAATCTGACCTGCGCTGATCACTACTTTTTCTCCTACACTCCAATCCATCCCGGTATCATACCAATCGTTGGATGTGGGTTTCGCTACTAATTTGTCCGTTTTTATTCCCAGTCGATGAATGATTTGCTCCAAGCTGCCCTTTAGGTGATACCAATCTGCGGCAAGATCATCAACCCGCCAAGATTCCGAAATCTGCTGCCCTGAAACGGCTATTCCAAGGCGCTGTTCTTCATGAAAAGCGCGCTTTTGATTTCTATAAATATTTCCAAATTCAAACAGCTTCAAGTTATTCTGTTGTCGATTGAGGTTATGCGCAGCACTGCTCAAGACTGAAAAAACCATGGCTGGCCTCATGATACCCATCTCAGAACTTAAGGGGTTATTTACATGCACCACTTCATCTTCTTGCCATTGGGTGCTCAACTGACCAAATTGTTCATCAACCATAGAATTAGACATACATTCTAAAAAGCCATTGCCGACTAAAAGTTCGGTAATGGCTTTTTTGGCCAAAGTTTCATCTGTCGGTTTGATATCTCCAATTGATGACTTGATTTGAGAAGTATATGGCACTGCATCGTAACCATAG
>JALRDM010000302.1 GCA_023262195.1 Salibacteraceae bacterium
CGGAATTATTGGTTTTACTAAATCTGTAGCACTTGAACTAGGATCTAGAAATATCAGATGTAATGCGATTGCACCAGGCTTTATTGAAACTGAAATGACAAGTGTGTTGGACGAAACAATGGTGCAACAATGGCGTGATGCTATTCCGTTAAAACGTGGAGGAACAACGGAAGACGTAGCAAACCTCACCTTGTTCTTGGCAAGCGATATGTCGTCTTACATTACAGGGCAAACCATTAATGTAGATGGGGGCATGTTGACCTAACACCAGCGTGCGAGACTTAGGCTTGCGCCCGTGAATAACCTCGTTGAAAAGAGAAGTTTGGTTGATTTTCTCTTCTAGGGTTTAAATCTACATTTGACCATGCAAGAAATGATCTTAATCCTTGATTGTGGATCGCAGTATACACAGCTCATTGCTAGGCGAGTACGCGAGTTAAACGTGTATTGTGAAATTCACCCATACAATGATTTCCCTGAGATAGACGACCATATTAAAGGCGTAATACTGAGTGGTAGCCCTTTCTCAGTAAGGCAGGATGACCATCCAGTACCTGATTTGTCTAAGATTAAGGGCAAGAAGCCATTGCTGGCCGTTTGCTACGGTGCTCAATTTATTGCACACAATTTTGGTGGAGAAGTACAAGCTTCTTCAAAACGTGAATATGGCCGCGCTAAGCTGAGCCATGTAGACCACACACAACCCATATTGAGGGGAATTCCGCAAGACTCGCAGGTGTGGATGTCGCATGCTGACACCATCTTCAGCTTACCTAAAAATGCTGAAATTATTTGCAGTACAGATGATGTAACAATTGCTGGTTACTATATTCAAAAAGAGTACACTTATGCCATTCAATTTCATCCAGAAGTTTATCATAGTACGGATGGTAAAACACTCCTGCAAAACTTTGTGGTTTCCATTTGTGGTTGTGATCAAAGTTGGACTCCAGAGTCGTACGTAAAAACCACTGTTGAAAGCTTAAAACAGCAGCTAGGATCAGACAAAGTTTTACTTGGTTTGAGTGGTGGTGTGGATAGTTCGGTGGCCGCCATGCTTTTGCACAGAGCTATTGGCGAAAATCTGTATTGCATTTTTGTGGACAATGGTCTTTTGCGTAAGCATGAATTTTCAAGTGTATTGGATCAATACAAGTACCTTGGCCTAAACGTGAAAGGAGTAGATGCCTCACAGCGCTTTTATGACGCATTGAAAGGGGAGAGCGATCCAGAGGGCAAGCGAAAAATTATTGGTCGTGTATTTATTGAGGTGTTTGATGATGAAGCTAATCAGCTTAGCGATGTGAATTGGTTAGGTCAGGGCACCATTTATCCTGATGTGATCGAGTCTAAGAGCGTAAAAGGTCCTTCAGCTACCATTAAATCGCACCATAATGTGGGTGGGTTACCCGATTTTATGAAATTGAAAGTGGTGGAGCCGCTAAGCTCATTGTTTAAAGATGAAGTGAGGGAAGTTGGGCATACGCTGGGTTTGTCCCATGAAATATTGGGTCGACACCCATTTCCAGGGCCAGGTTTAGGCATCCGAATACTTGGGGATATTACCCCCGAAAAGGTTGAAGTGTTGCAAAACGTGGACTACATCTATACCGAGGCGCTCAAGGAAGAAGGGCTCTACGATCAGATTTGGCAAGCCGGATCAATTCTATTGCCCGTGCAGTCGGTAGGTGTAATGGGTGATGAGCGCACTTATGAGAATGCAGTAGCTCTTCGGGCCGTAACTTCCACTGATGGCATGACAGCCGATTGGTTCCACTTTCCACATGAGTTTCTCGCTCGAGTATCAAACAAGATTATTAATCAAGTAAAAGGGGTGAATCGTGTGGTTTACGACATTAGCTCTAAGCCACCCGCAACAATCGAATGGGAATAGCACTTCGAAACATATGGATTCTGCTCTTATTCTTTGTTGTTGCATCAACCTACGGGCAAGAACTGCATCAGGTTCATAAGATCGATGGCGTTAAATACTACCTCCATCTTGTTGAGAAAGGCAATACCCTTTATGGGATATCAAAGCAATACAATGTATCGGTGGAGCGTATTGAGAAGGCCAATACCGAAACGCTTTCTGATGGGCTGAAGGAGAACCAAACGCTGCTTCTTCCAGTTACAAGTGACAATAAAAAAACGTTAACTGACGTTAAGCAAACTGAAGGTTTCTTGTTGCATAAGGTGCGGCCAAAGGAAACGCTGTTTTCTGTTTCGAAGAAATATGATATTCCGCTCGAAGAACTCATAGGTGCAAATCCAGAACTAAGATCCTCAGGTCTGCAAGGGGACAGCGAGATCAAAATACCGATTAAAGCTGCCGATGTGGATTCGCAAACTACCCAGCCCGCTGCTCAAGATTCTTTGGAAACCCATACCGTAGTTGCAGGGGATACACCCTATAGTATTGCTAAGAAGTATGATGTGAGTTTAGAGGAACTAGGCGCGGCTAATCCTAGTTTACAAATCTTAAGTATTGGTTCTAAGGTGCGCATACCGGGCACGGCCAAACCGAAGCCCAAGGTCATAAAGCAAGATACTTCTGAGAGCGAAGGATTTGAAGTGAAAGCCCAAGACTCTGGGAGTGTATTCCACGTGGCTCTGTTGCTTCCAATACAGCCTGTATTTCCTGATTCGACTCAAACCAATTCGTTTCAGATTAGCGGGGTTAACCGAGTGGCTGTGGAATATTTACGGGGATTTCAATTTGCCTTAGACTCTCTCAAAGATCGTTATCCAGCAAGCGTGAGAGTTAAGGTGTTTTCTATGAACAATGACTCAGCCTCAATCAAGAGATTTATAGGATCGTCCTTCTATGATTCTGTTGATATAGCCATAGGGCCGTTCTACAGCAGCCAATTTGAGTATTTGGCCGATATTTTGGCCGATAGTGGGGTAATCGTAATTTGTCCGATAAATAAGCCGAGTAAAATCCTTTTTAAACGTCCCAATGCCGTCAAAACATCGGCAAGTGAATCTATGCAGTTGCATGGTTTGGCCAATTATTTAGCTAGTCAATATCTTGACTCTAATCTGGTATTGGTCAATAGCAATAAGTTTCAGGATACCCAAAACCTAGACTTTTTCAAACAAGAACTTGCAAACGCTGTGAATCAACCCGATACTGTAACGGATGGAGTAATTCCAGAAATACAGTTATGGGATATAAACTCATCATCATTGGGAATGAGGTTTAAGGACAGCGGCAATTACATTTTGATCGTGCCTTCAAAAGATCAGGTATTCGTAACCAGATTGATCGGTGGTTTATATGATTTTATGCTTGATTCGAAAGGTAAATACACCTTTCAAATCATAGGTTTAGAGTCTTGGCAGGCTTGGCAAGAGGGGTTGGATATTAGGCAGTTACAGGCCTTAAAATTAACTATGCCTATATCAAACCACATTGATTTACAGGATAGCCCCACGCACAATTTATATCGTGCTTACTACAACTCATTTGGTTTTGAACCACTAGTGTTTTCACTACAAGGGTTTGATCATTGCCATTATCTGTTACAAAGCCTTAGTTATAACCCAGAGGGCTGGTTCAATGCACCTGAATCCATATCATTTCATGGGCTAATTAATGACTTTAACTTCGTTAGAGTGTTGGATGATAGCGGAGTAGAAAATCAAACGGTAAAATTTTACCAAATAGAAAACTATCGACAAAAGCTCATTGGTCAATGGCCCTTGGAAGAGAAGCAATAACCACAGCATACAAAACATTACAAGATTCCATTTGCACTGCCATTTCAGAGGCAGATGGCAAAGGAGAATTTGCGAGCGAAATCTGGGAACGACCAGGGGGTGGAGGTGGAGATACCCGCGTGATCGAAAATGGTGCGGTAATTGAAAAAGGCGGAGTAAATTTTAGCGCGGTTCACGGTGCGTTGCCACCCAAGATTGCCACAGCATTAAAGGCCAGCTCAGAAGAATTCTTTGCCACGGGTGTGTCCATAGTAATGCATCCAGAAAATCCATTTGTGCCGATTATTCACATGAACATACGGTACTTTGAGATGGACAATGGCACGTGGTGGTTTGGAGGAGGAATAGATTTAACACCACACTATATCAATCAGGGCGAAGCAACGTGGTTTCATAATCAATTGAAAGAGACTTGTGATCAATACGATTTGGAGTATTACGCTCGATTCAAAAATTGGGCAGATGAATACTTTTATGTGAGGCACAGAAAAGAGTCAAGAGGAGTGAGTGGAATCTTTTTTGACCGCTTGAATGAGGACGCGGAAAAGAAGTCGAAAGAAGCGTTATTTAAATTTCAACTTGCCATAGGAGAGTTGTTCGCCCCAATATACACGCGCCTAATGACTGATAACAAGAACAAGGAATACACTAATCTGAACAAGGCATGGCAAATGCACAGGCGTAGCCGATACGTGGAGTTTAATCTGGTACATGATAAGGGAACCAAATTTGGGTTAGATACAGATGGTCGTATAGACTCAATCCTTATGAGTCTGCCCCCAAGCACAGGGTGGCCTTACACTCAATCATGGCCTGAAAATGGTCCCGAAATGAAAACTCAAAAGATTCTTGAAACGCTTTACTTACCTAAGTAAGTCGGTTATCGGTAGTTGCCCTTTTCCCACCATGTATGTCCGCTGCAACCATTGTCTTTGAAAGCGAAAGTTAGGTAGTCTTTGTTTCTCCACAAATAGACTACATAGTAATCACCCCCTGGAATCTTAAATTGAGGAGGTAATGATTTTCCAATGGGTTTACCACCTCTGCCAATAGTCACTTTTTGATTTTCATATTCTGACAATGGGCCTTTAAAATATGGCTCACCCATGGCTTCCAAGACTTGATCACTGCTTGCATGGCTTGCCGTAAATTGATTGGCTAAAGAGATCATTATTTTATGATAATCACTATTGGTAGTGTCACAATACGGATTGCTATATGAATGAAGCCTCTTAAACTCTGCAATCAATTCATCTGTGTTTGCGTTTTTGATGCTTTCGAGTGTTGTTCCACACGCTGATGGAGATTGGGCAAAAACTGAAACTATGGACAGGGTAGCCACAATTGTGAGTATACTTTTCATGAGGAATTCGATTTGCAGTCAAAGTTAAGATTAGAGGCCGAATGTAAACCCCATATTAATGACTGGATTCTGCCTTACCCCATAAGTATTTTCTATGAAATTATAGAGAACCATAACTCCGAACCCTCCGCTTGGGCCGAAGCGAAAAAGGTAACCTCCACCAGCCATGAGGTTATATATATTGCTACGCGCGTTGCCCGTCCAGTTTGCATTGAGCATTTCTGCCTCTCCGTGCAAGAATAGATCCCTCCAAACAAAGTATCGGTTGAAAATAGAACCACCAATCACATGGTCATTCAATGTGTAGCTCGGTATGTTGATTCGTACATAAGTATAATTCGCTTGTACGCCTGCGCTGTATCTATCTGTAATTCGTAAACCGACTAGCGGAGCAAGGTTGATAGCGAGCTTATTATTAGTTATTCCACCCCCGACATTGCCCCCGAAAAACACACGATCTTTCCAGTTAAAACTTGACTGTTCCGTGGGTGCAGTGCTTGATCCAGTAGAGTCAATGGTTTGTGCAGAAATCCATGAAGCCATGGATAGGGTCAAAGCCAGAACTAGTATGGACTCTCGAAGCATGGCGCGAAATTAAATAAGTGTACTGTGGTGCAAAGTCTAATTATTACTAAACCAGGAAATTCAATATTGAATAATGTGCCTACTCTAGTTTGGTTGAACGAGCATATTGATCAAAATACAGTTCACCGACCATAATCTACCAATAACCGCCAAGGCTCCAGCCGATCGCACTTTATTTGCTTTTTTGGCCATTGACCTCACAATACATTTGTCTCAAATTCAAAATGAAAATGGAACGGATTGACGATCAACCAACACAGCAAGATTCAACAAATCATGAAAATGACTTTAATGAATCCATGAAAAATAAGTCAGAACAAAAGCAAAGAGCATCCAGAAGGAAAAAGACATTTTTTGGGTTGGCGGTTTTGGGATTTGGCGTTTGGTGGCTTTTACGGAGAATGGATATTGAGCTCGTGCCCGATTGGGTAATGACATGGCCATCGCTGCTGATAGGGATAGGAGTCTTCAACTTAGTGGCGCATCAGTTTCGCAGTTTGGCGGGTTACATTATGGTTACCATAGGCGGAGTTTTCTTAGCTCGAAATGCATTTGATATCCCCATCAACATTGAACCATATTTCTGGCCAGCTGTGGTCATATTTATCGGGCTCATTATTCTCATTAAGCCTCACAAAGACTATGGGAGTCGTTGGAAAAAAAAGGGAGCGTGGAAAACGCGAACGGTTTAATCTAGACCAAACGGAATCTGGAGGAGAAAAGATTGATAGCTTAGTAGCAATGGGCGGTGTAAGTAAGGATGTGATAACCAAAGATTTTCAGGGAGGCGATATTACGGTTGCCTTGGGTGGAACCGATATAAA
>JALRDM010000392.1 GCA_023262195.1 Salibacteraceae bacterium
TTATATCTTTTTTAAAACCTGGTATTATTACAATCTATTCAAAATCTGGTGAAGAAAAATTAGCATAGATAAACTTAGTGTTTATCCCGAGATCTACTTGTACGCCTTGATCTCACCGGATTTAATTCGGTCTAAATATGATTTAAGATCCTTCTTTATTTCAGGAGCCAAGAAATATAATCCCAATACATTGGGAAATGCCATGGCGAATATCATAGCATCACCAAAGTCAAATACTTGTTTTGCGCTAATTGCGGCACCTACAACTACCAGTAAACAAAACACAACCTTGTATATGGTAATACTCGTTTTGCTATCTCCAAAAAGGTAAGTCCAAGACTTGATGCCGTAGTAGCTCCATGAAATCATGGTTGATAGTGCAAACAAGATTACCGCTACGGATAACACCACAGGAAACCAGCTTATGGTCAGCTCAAATGCAGAAGATGTAAGTGCAATACCTGTGGCCTCTCCATTACCTCCTGGAGATGCTGATGCCAAAGACTCGGCTGGAGTGAAATCGCCATAACCAGCAAAGATTATGACCAGCGCTGTCATTGTACACACCACCACCGTGTCAATAAATGGTTCTAAAAGGGCCACCACGCCTTCACTCACGGGCTCATCGGTTTTTGCCGCAGAGTGTGCTATGGATGCCGACCCAATTCCAGCCTCGTTGGAGAAGGCGGCTCTTCTGAATCCTAAAATCAAAACCCCAACAAAACCTCCATACATGGCATCAGGCGAAAAAGCACCACTTAATATCTGACCAAAGGCCCAGCCAATTTGGTCAATGTTATTGCCAATCACGATTAACGCAGCAACTACATAAATCCCAACCATGAATGGCACAATCTTATCAGTAACCTTTGCTATACTCTTAATACCTCCGATAATAATCGCTCCCACGATGATGGCCATAATGACACCAAAAATCCAACCTCGGTCATAAAAAATACTGTTCATTCCCCCAGTCACATCAATGAGTTGCTGCGTAGCTTGATTAATTTGAACCATATTACCTCCACCAAACGAACCACCTACACAGGCAATGGCAAAAATGGCGCCCAGCACTTTCCCAAGTTTACCTTTTCCCTGTTTGGCAAGCCCGTCTCTCAGGTAGTACATCGGACCACCCGATACAGATCCATCGGCATTTTTTACACGATACTTTAGACCGAGTGTACATTCCACAAATTTTGAAGACATACCGATCAACCCCGCGGCAATCATCCAAAAGGTTGCTCCTGGGCCTCCTAGTGAAACTGCAATGGCCACACCGGCAATATTTCCAACTCCAACTGTACCCGATAAGGCGGCTGTAAGTGCTTGAAAGTGACTTACTTCTCCTGCGTCATCCGGATTGTCATATTTACCGCGGACCACATCAATTGCATGTTTAAAGCCACGGATATTAATAAACTTCATATACACCGTAAAGAATAACGCCCCGGCTATCAACCAAATCAAAACAAATGGCACCTGCATATCTCCAATGGGTATTGTGAAAAAAATGACACTCATTAAAACTGAAGTGATTGGCTCCATGAAATCATTGATATGATCATCAATGGTTTTACCCTGAGCATAGGAAGTGATAGAAATGAAAGTAAAGGCTAAAAGGGAGAGCAACGGTTTGATTCTCTTCATTGTATTCTTTTGGTTCAAGTCCAAATATATAGGAATATGAATAGCTTAAATTGATTGAGCATACGGCTCAAGATGCTTCAGTCCAGATGATATATCGATAGACTGATAATTGATAATTGATTTGGCTTTTTCAATCCTTAAGCCAGTGGATAAAGGCCTTTGACAGTTACCTTCAGTTGTTGGTTGAGTTCTCACTGGCGTTAATAGGTTGGGATCAAGATCAAATGCCTTGCAAACTTCTAAGGCAAACTCGTAAACCGACCTTCGTGTTGGACCTGATAGATGTAATATTCCAGTATAATCTGACTCTATTAATTTCAAGACAGCATGTGCTATGTCACCTGCATAGGTAGGACTACGAAACTGATCTGAAGTAATATCAAGGCGCTCGCCTTTTCGCAGTTTTGAAATGATGAAAAGAGGGAAGTTTAACCTTGAGAGTTCATTTACATATCCATACACAAGCGATGTACGGATTACCACAGAGTTTGCATTAGCCTCTAATGCAGCTTTCTCGGATTGAAGTTTTGATTTGCCATATATGCTAAGTGGGTTAGCTGGGTCACTCTCATAGTAGAACTCCTTACTACCGTCATAAACAAAATCAGTAGAGAATTGGATCAGACGCGCACTATTTTGTGAAGACCACTCTGCTATGACCTTAACCGCATCAACATTTACAACATTGGTTAAAATTGGATTTTCCATAGCTGCGTGAATCGATGTTATTCCAGCGCAGTTAATAATACTATTGGGTTTAACTCGATTCAACATCTCTGGAATTTGCTCCAAGTTTTCAAGGTTGATCACAACTGATGCATTAGCTCTTCTTGTTGACCCAATTACTTGATAGCCCATTGGGTCGGCTTTCAATATGTGCGCTCCGATCAATCCATTAGCACCCAATACAAGTACCCGCCCTGACTTAATCATCAATATTAAGGGCAGTCTTTAACCTCTTAATTTGATCAGGGTTACCGAGGACAAAAAGCTTCGATTTTAGTACTAACTCTGTTGCCGATGATGGGTTCACTATTATTTCGTTTTCTGGCGTTTTAAACCCAATGATGCGGGCACCTGTCTGATAGCGTTTTTCAATTTCTACGATGCTTTTATGCTCAAAATCTCTTGGTAAATTTTTGAATTGAATCTCGACTAAGGTCGACTCATCTTTACCCATGACAGAAATATGGTCTAAAAACTCCATCAAATCAGGAGTTAATACTAGGGTAGCCATATGCGAACCTCCAACATTATCGGGCAATATCACATTATTGGCCCCGGCAATTTTCAGCTTTCGCTCACTGCGATCATCGCTGGCTCTGGATATTATGTTGAGCTTTTTATTTATCTCTCTCGCAGTCAAAACAACGAAGAGGTTATCCGCATCTTTTGGCAAGGTGGCAATGATCGCCTTGGCACTTTTGATACCTACTTGCTCCAATATATTGTCGTCAGTTGCATCTCCTTCCACCACCAATAAGTCAGGATCTTGTTCGCGCGCCTTTTCAACTATTTTGGCATCCGTCTCAATTACTACAAAGTTTTGGTTGTGCGCTCTAAGGGTCTTAATAGCCTGTTTGCCATTGCGTCCGTAACCACACACGATGACGTGGTCTTCTAATCGCTCAAGTGCATTCATAGTTTGAAAAGTTTTAAGATAGATTTTATACTGTCCTGACAATACATAGCGTGTGAGGTTTGAGATGGTATAAGCGAAGGTTCCGAAAGTGGTGATTATAAGAAAAGAAGTGAAAATTTGCCCCTGAGCGCTCAGCGTTTTGACCTCTCCAAACCCTACGGTACTCACGGTAATCACTGTCATGTAAAAGGCTTCGATTACCGTATAGTCCTCAAACCACATGAAACCAGCGATACCTAAAACCAATGTGGCTACAAGAAAGATGAATGCGAAATAAAGCTCCTTAAAATGCTTATAGCTGGGTGGGAATATCACAGAACAGATGATTGATGATCGTTACTAAATATCCCAGATGGTTGGCCTCTTTGCTTTGAATACATCTTTTTGTTCAAGCCAAAAAAGCAAGGCGAAATAAATGATGATTGGAGAGCCGAATGTGAAAAACGATACGTAGATAAAGTACAAGCGAATTCTAGAGGACTTAATCCCCCACTTCTCACCCAACCACTCACATACACCAAAAGCGTTGCGCTCTAAAAATGATTGAAAACTTGCTATCACGGTTTAGATATCAGTGTTTTTCCAACAGGACAAAGTACGCATTTTTTATGCATACAAAATTGTGTTGTGAGCTCAATTAATGATTGTGAATCTGAAGCTGATGTTGCCGAGTAGCCGAGTGAGGCCCATTGCTTCGTGTACTTATTGGTCTCGGCTCTGCAATTTTCGAGCAAAGTCACTGCATAGTCTATATGCTCCTGAGAGTCGGTGTACTTTCCATAGAAAAAGCTAAACGGAGCAATTGCATTGATTATCAACAAGTTCTTCAATCCTTGTGAAATTTCTGAACTCAGTTTCTTTTCTGTGTGACTATTGAAATTATAGTGATGTTTCCAAAAGGTATGCTCAGCAGATATTGATACCCATTCCATCTTATCTGTTTGCATCAATTGGTTGTAAAAAATCTGGGTACTCCGTACAAGTGTAGAAAAAAGGTGTATTCTTCTTGTTGGGAAAGCTTCCGGACGCAAACCTCCAAACTTCCAATGCGTTGAAATCTCATTGAGTTGGTGCTTATCTTTTAAAAAGTTCCAATCCGAATTTAGCTTTTGCACATAGGCTTCATCACTATCCTGAGGTATCAAGCCAGATGCGCCAAAGAGCAAAGCTTCCGCCTGGTTTTGATTGTCTAAATATTTTGAAAGTAGCGCAAATGGTATAACACGCGACAGCTCCTCAAACGCCAACTTATTTCTGTTTTGCCCCATGTAGCCCATAAGGCATGAATAGAATGTTTGTAACCAATCGCTCTTGCTTTGATTGAAGATAAGTTCTACAGTCTGGGCTTTTCGTTCGAGGCGCTCTATGAGCAGTCGGTCAAGCCACGAAGTGAATTGAATCTTTGGAAAGTCAGGGAAGTAATCTGTGCATGGAATAGCGCCCTTCGCTTGCTTGAGTTGATCATAACGCGATAGCATATGCTTGGAGATTCTTCCAGACAACACCAACGTTGGAACGAGATCTCTTGCTTGATTGTGAACGTCAAAATCATGCTCAAAGACCACATGTAAAATCACGTTATTGTAAGCTTTATCGAGGTGATGCTTGTGGTGATTCCACTCTGAAGCTTTCACATGTATCTCAATATTACCTGCCCATTCAGATTCACCTATTCGAATTCTTGCATCCGAGAAATCTGGACCCGCTATGGTATTCAGTACGCCTCTCTTATAAATTATGATTCCCTCACCTTTAGAGGTAGAAAGGTCTTTTTGATTGAATAATCCTGCTGACCAAATAAATTGAAGAAGCTCTTCGCGCATATCACGAAAGAAAACTTTAATTGTTAAGCATTGTAGCCATCTGCTGCTGTAAATCGCGAGCCTTCTCACCAGCGGCACTGGCAAAATCGGTATCTGAGGATGCGTAAATAATCCCCCGAGAGCTATTCACAAGCAAACCGCAATCATGGGTCATTAAAGGTTTCAAGTCTTCGAGCTTACCGCCTTGGGCACCGACTCCCGGAACCAAATAAAAATGATTAGGAGATACTGACCTCAGACGTTCAAAATACTCGGCCTTAGTAGCACCTACGACAAACATCATATTTTGGTCTGTTCCATATTGAGACATTCGATCCATGGTCTCTTCAAACACCATGCGTCCATTCTTAAGTTCCTGCAACTCAACATCAATTGCTCCTGGATTACTGGTGAGACCTAACACGATTGACCATTTGTTCTCATATTCCAAAAACGGGGTGACCGAATCCTTCCCCATATAAGGGTTGATGGTAATAGCGTGGCAGTTTAAATCTTTAAAAAACGCCTTGGCATACTGAGCCGCTGTATTACCAATATCTCCTCGCTTTGCATCGGCTATTATGAATGCTTTATCTCTTGGTATGTAATCAATGGTTTCTTTTAAAGCTTGCCACCCCTCAACACCCAGAGCTTCATAGAAGGCAATATTCAACTTGAAACTAACTGCATATGGTAAGGTCGCATCAATTATAGCTTTATTAAACTTGAGCAATCCCATAGCATCCTTACTCAGATGTTCAGGCAGCTTGACTGGGTCAGTATCTAGGCCAACGCAAAGAAAACTCTGCTTTTCATCAATCAGGTTTACAAGTTGTTTTCTGTTCATCTAAATTGCCTCCCCTGCTTTTAGTTTCTCGGCATTTTCTGCCATTACAAGTTCATCAATGATCTTTTGGATATCACCATTCATTACTGCATCAAGGTTATAAAGTGTGAGCCCTATTCTGTGGTCGGTGACCCTTCCCTGAGGAAAATTATAAGTCCGAATTTTAGCCGATCTATCACCAGTACTCACCATGGTTTTTCGCTTTGAGGCAATCTCTTCAAACTTTTTACTCGCCTCCATTTCATACAAACGCGTTCGAAGCATATCCAAGGCAATTTCTCTGTTTCTCAATTGAGAACGTTCCACTTGACACTGAATAAAAATGCCAGTTGGTTTGTGCAGCAATTGAACCTTCGTTTCGACCTTATTTACATTCTGCCCTCCAGCACCGCTCGACCTCGCGGTTTGAATTTCGATATCTGCTGGATTAATAACTACATCAACTTCCTCGGCCTCAGGTAATACAGCAACGCTAGCGGCTGAAGTGTGCACCCTACCCTGTGACTCAGTTTCAGGCACGCGTTGTACACGATGAACTCCAGCCTCATATTTTAAGATGCCATAAGCATCAGGACCGGTGACCTTTAAGATTACCTCTTTATATCCACCAGCAGTGCCTTCGGTAACATCCATTACATCAACTTTCCATCCCTGCCCTTCGATGTATCTCGTGTACATTCGATATAGATCACCCGCAAACAAACTCGCCTCATCGCCTCCTGTACCAGCTCGTATTTCGAGCACAGCATTACGGTCATCGTCTGGATCTTTTGGAACCAATAGCCATTTGATTTTCTCTTCCATATTTGGAATCTCCTCTTCCAAACTCGAAATTTCCTCTTTGGCCATTTCCTTCATCTCATCGTCATCGGTTTGACTGAGCATTTCCTTGGAGGATGCCAAGTTCTCAATCATATCGCGATACTGTTCGTAAACCTTTACGATCTCACCTAAGTCACTATACTCCTTATTGAGCTTTACGAAGCGCTTCATATCCGAGATCACTTCAGGGTCGCTCAGCTTTAATTCTACTTGCTGCCAACGTTCTTTTATGTGCTCCAGCTTGGTTAGTAGATTGCTCATTACTTCGTGTAGTTATATACCTTGTTTTGGGCTTTAATCTGAAGCTCTGGTTTCTCAGACTCTTCAACTCTTCCGATGATTTGAGCCTCAACACCAAACGACTTCGATACTTCAATCACGGATTGCGCATACCGCTCCTCTAGATAGATTTCCATACGGTGGCCCATATTAAAGACCTGATACATTTCTTGCCAATTTGTGCCACTATGTTTTTGAATTTCAGAGAAAAGAACTGGCGTTTCGAATAGGTTATCCTTTACTACACGATTTTTATCCATGAAGTGAAGAATTTTGGTTTGGCCTCCACCACTACAGTGAATGATGCCGTGTATTTCTTGGCCCAATTCTTTGAATAAGGGTAACATGATAGGTGCATAAGTTCGCGTTGGTGACAAAACCATTTTTCCAGCATCAACTGGGCATCCACTCACGTCATCGGTAAGAAAGTATGGGCCGGTATAGGCGAGCTCATCGGTCAGTGTGGGTTCAAAGCTCTCAGGATATAATTTGGCAACTCGTTTATTGAATAAATCATGGCGTGCTGAAGTCAATCCATTGCTACCCATACCACCATTCCACTGGTCTTCATATGTTGATTGACCAGAAGAAGCCAAACCAACAATTACATCACCAGGTTTTATCCTGGACGCATCAATGATATCCGCCCGATTCATAATGGCCGTAACGGTGCTATCCACAATTATTGATCGCACAAGGTCTCCCACATCTGCTGTTTCACCTCCTGTACTGTAGATATCAAAGCCTTGATCTCTCATGGATTGTAAGAGTTCCTCCGTGCCTTCGATTAAGGCCTTAATTACCTCACCTGGAATCTCTTTTTTATTGCGGCCGATGGTAGACGACAATGCAATTGGACCGCTGGCACCAACACATAAAAGATCATCGGTATTCATCACAACAGCATCTTGGGCAATTCCCTTCCATACGGACAAATCTCCCGTTTCTTTCCAGTAAGCATAGGCCAAAGAAGACTTAGTACCTGCACCATCTGCATGCATTATCAAGCATTTGGATTCATCGCCACTAAGAATATCGGGAATAACCTTGCAAAAAGCCTTTGGATACAGTCCTTTATCAATATTCTTTATTGCCTCATGCACATCGGCTTTGCCTGCCGACACTCCACGTGAAGCATATTTATTGCTTATCTCCATATTATTCAATAAAAAAACCGCATGGATGAAGAGTCATTCATGCGGTTCAATTTTGTTATCAAGGCTACTGTTCTCCTTGTGGTTCTTTAGGTATGTAGTCAAAGCTTAAAACGCTGAAGACCGTTCTACGATTCTTGGCGTGAGCTGCTTCTTTTTCTTCTGTTGAACTCAAATTAGCAATTTGATCGTCACTAATCTTTGGTCGTGTTTCACCATATCCAACTGGCACCATTCTCGCAGGATCAATGCCCTTACCAACCAAGTAGTCAACGCAGGTCTGCGCTCTTTTTTGAGATAGTATCTGGTTCGATTTATCGTTACCTCTAGTATCTGTGTGCGCTGCTAATTCAATGATAATGGTTGGGTTGTCTATAAGCGTTGAGTAAAGGAAGTCAAGTGAATCTTTTGAGTTGATTTCATCATTAACAACAAGATCCCATTTTGCAAGCGGATAGAACACTGCAGGCATTGTAATTTCAGACTCACAAGTAGCACATTGAAGCTGAAAGTCTTTTACAAACGCTGTAGATTCTTTTAAACCAACCGTAGTTTCCTGTCCCTTAGAGCCAAGGTAGCGCTGGCCGTTGGAAGCTTCTTGGGCCATTCCGTCAACCTCAATGGTGTAAGAGGTGTTTTCCAAAATATATCGATCACCATTTTCTCTAACTTCAAAATCATATGCACCAGTAGGATCGGTCATTTGTTCTCCAATGGAACCGTCAGTACCAAGAAGCTTTACCAACACGTTTCCGAGTGGAGTATTATCATATACATCTGTCACAGTACCTGATAATTTGAATATAACCGGAGGCATCATAAAGCTGTAGATATCATCTTTACCCTTAGCATCAGCTACTTTTCGGTCAGAGGTAAAGAATCCTCGGGTTGACTCGTCCACGAAAATGATAGCAAAATCGTTTCCTGAGCTATTGATTGGTGCACCAAGATTTTCTGGCTTGCCCCAGTTCAATGATTCTGGATCTTCTCCTTTGGACGTAGATGAAAATATATCTAAGCCCCCCATTCCAATGTGTCCATCACTCGCAAAATATAAATCTCCATTATCTCTTATGTATGGGAACATTTCATTGCCCGGAGTATTTATGTCAGGACCTAAGTTCTTTGCAGGACCCCATATCTTCTCTTTCTTATCAAATTGGATTACCCAAAGATCTTTCCCACCTTGACCTCCATACATGTCTGATGAAAAAAGTATCATGTCTTCATTAATCGCAACAGGATGACCAGCAGCAGTTGTATCGTCAATACCGAAATCTAACCTTTCTGGTTCTGCCCAATCCTGACCTTGTTGCCGTGCTGTGAAGATTTCACATCCAAATGGTTTCTTCTTTTCATAGCCACATCTTGTGAAGTAAAGCTGACTGTATTTAGAATCTAAGAATGGGCTGCCTTCATTGGCGGCTGTATTTATTGTTTCACCTAATGGTACAGGAGCCTGCCATTTACCTTTATTGTCACGCTGAGTGTAAAAAATATCACTGAACCCTTCACCTGTAATTGGATCATCTCCTCCACCAGCGCCTGCTGGGCGAGATGAAGAGAACATCATACTCTCTTGCTTTTTATCAGCAAAGTATGGAGAGAAATCAAAATAAGCAGAGTTTAACTGCACTTCATTTTTAATGACATACCTCGCTGGTTCTTTAGATAGCTGTATAGCTTTTTCGCAAGAAGCTACACCTACCTGAGCCGCTTTTTTAACCTCAGCATTGCCTTGATTGAGTGCCTTCCTGTATTTCTCAACAGCCTCTTCATATTTACCCAATTTCATAAGCGCCTCACCATAGTGCAATGGTAAATCTTCCTCAGCATACTCAGCCGCTTCAGCTTTATCATACCAAATTATTGCTTCGGAAGCGTCCGTGAGATGGCGATGACATTCCCCAATTCTATATAATATCCGCGCTTTCTCAGAAT
>JALRDM010000016.1 GCA_023262195.1 Salibacteraceae bacterium
CTCATCAAAGTGAATTTGAACTTTCCATTCTTTTTAGTTTCAAATGATGAAACTACTTTGTTTTGTTCGTAGAGTTCTACCGTTGCACCTTTTTGAGACTCTTCTCCAGTAGTGATTTTCCCGCTGATTTCAAGAATTGCGTAAGCAACTGGTTCGTCAAGCGACAATTCTTGTGCATGACTGACGAATGTGAGTGAGATCAGCAAAGCTGTCAGTAATTGGAGCATATTTTTGGTCATGGCTAGCTTTTTGGATACTAGCAACAAATTTCTACAAAAAATCAATAGGTCAATCAAATATGCGTTAATCGTAACCTTAGGGTTACTTGTGTTGATATGGGCTGTTTTCCTAGCAGAATACGGTTTCGATATCTCGCTAAAGCAGTTTGGAGTGCGACCCAGAACACTGGAGGGTTTGATCGGAATCTTCACTTATCCTTTATTGCACGGAGGGTGGGAGCACATCACCAATAATTCCGTAACTGCATTTGTTTTGCTTTTTGGCATGTTTTCATTTTATGGCAGGCTGGGGTGGAAGGTGCTTTTTTGGAGCTGGATTATGAGTGGGTTGTGGATATGGATTGCTGCACGCGATGGAAACCATATTGGCTTTAGTGGAGTGATCTACGCGTTGGCAACATTCATTTTTTTTGCTGGTCTCTTGAGCAGGTATTTTAGACTTATGGCACTTTCTGGCGTAGTGGTTTTCCTCTATGGATCCATGGTGTGGGGTATTTTTCCCATCGATCCGCAAATCAGTTGGGAAGGTCACTTGTTTGGAGCATTGGCAGGACTTATATTGGCATTTTACTTCAAACAAAGCGGGCCACAAAGGCCCAAATACTCATGGGAGATTGAAGAAGAATTGGGTATTGAACAAGACTTTGATCACATACCTTGGCAGATCGATGCAACTCAAAAAAAAGGCTCTGAGCAAAACCCAGAGCCTCGTATTCGATATTATTTCAAGCGGAATAAACCTACTGACTGAGCATTACAGGCATCACCAGCATGGTGATGGTCTCTTGGTCTTCCTTCTCAGTTGGAGATAGAATGCCCGCTCTATTTGGAGCGCTGAGCTCAAGTCTTACCTCGTCTGATTCGATGTTGTTGAGCATCTCAATTAAGAAACGGCTATTGAAACCGATGGTGATATCTTCTCCTTTGTATTGACAGCCGAGTCGCTCGGTTGCTTCGTTGCTAAAATCCAAATCCTCGGCAGAAACTTGTAACTCACTGCCTTTGATGTTGAGTCGCACCTGATGCGTGGTCTTATTTGAGAAAATAGAAACGCGTCTCACACTATTAAGGATCGAATTGCGATCCATGAGCATTTCATTTGGGTTCTCTTTTGGTATTACCGCTTCATAATTCGGGTATTTACCATCAATTAGCCGACTCACTAAGGTGTATTGCTCAAACACAAAGGATGCATTGGTCTCGTTGTATTCAATTTCCACCGTGGTATTGAGGTTTTGCAACAATGCCTTGAGTAAGCCCAAAGGCTTCTTTGGCATAATGAAGTTGGCCGACTTGTTTGATTTACAATCCGAGCGATGATACTTCACTAACTTATGCGCATCGGTCGCCACGAACGTGATGCCGTCCTTTTCCAAACCAAAGTAAACACCGCTCATTACAGGTCTAAGCTCATCATTGCCCGTAGCAAAAACGGTCTTGTTGATGGCGTTGTATAATATGCCACTGTCGATTTTAAGCTTTGAACTGGACTCAATTTCGGGCAACTTTGGAAATTCATCACCGTTCAATCCTGCCAATTTGTACTTACCGTTGTCTGAACCTATTTCAATCCCAAATGACTTAGTGTCTACCGTGAACGTTAGGGGCTGATCGGCAAAGGTTTTCAACATATCAAGCAAGAGCTTGGCCGGAACACACACGCGCATTTCGTCATCGGCTTTACTCAAATCGATGGTTGTTACCATCGTAGATTCAAGATCGCTGCCCTGAATGGTAAGCACCTTATCATTAATTTCAAATAGATAGTAGCTCAGGATGGGAAGGTTGCTACTGGTGTTGAGCACACCGTTGATGGCATTAAGCTGCTTGAGTAAGGCCGAACTCGAAACAATAAACTTCATAGTTTAATTTAATGGTTTAACAAGCCACAATCATGGCTCCTAACTGGGCAAATATATGTGAATGGGTATGTGATTCTTTGATTTGAACGGGCTTAGAATCACGAGTTTTCAACGGTCATTCCCCAAGAAATAAACACCCTTGGTGAGTTTGTCAAAAATGGCGTATTGCGCCACAAACAACTCGCCTTCGTCAACCCAAATGTAGAGTCGGTCCTGATCATGACTCACGGTATTGCCCTCAAGGTCATAACCTTCTGGTAGAGGCTTTTTGTAACCCTTTACTAAGTGCTCTTTGCCCTTTGCTGCCAATCGTATGGTAAATTCTGGAACGCTCTGTTTTACTGAGTCAATAAATGTTTGCGGTTTGGTTTCTTCATAGCTTTCATAATGCACCATTTTATATTCACTCAGATAGGCATTGAGCATGAGGGTGTCATAGCCATTCAGCACCTCGTCATTTTCTCCGTAGCGCACTTCTCGCTCTCCCGATTCTGTAAGTGTAATCATGAAGTTCTTTTGAGGCGTCTTGCTGTAAGAGATGTCCACGTATTCGATGTCCTCAGGTTTGTATTCAAATACCTCACGCGATCGCCACTCCAATTCGTTAGTAAAATACCTTGGGGTAAGAAATCCATGAAACCCTTCAATGTGCATCACAAAAGGTCTCGAAGACCCTTTCATCATCATGTTAGTGCCGGTGTGTAATTGATTGCTTCCACCCACATAGTATTCCTTCACAGGCGTGGAACCGCCTTCATACACAGTAACCAAGGTGTGCTTAGCAATGATGTTTTTCAGAATGGTTTCCATTGCTGACTGACTCACTGGGCTTTTGATGGACAGGTCGGTCATGGTTTCGAGCAAAATGTCAATGGCGTCAGGACGGGCTTTGAAGTCTGAATTTACTGTCCAGTAGTTTTCTTGCTTTTCGAGGATTACTTGCTCTCCTCGTTCATTTTTTAGAATTATTTTGGTAACGGATTGAGGATCCTCTAGAGCAAAATCGGCTAATTCAGTGCGCATGGTTGACGGCTCATCATTCCAAACCATTATTGCTGCGACAATGCCGAGCGCCAAGAGTAAGAATCCACCAAGTAAGAGTCGTTTCATAAATCTGTTTCCTATTTATTGAGCAAATCTTCGTTTTCTAATCGTGATAAACACTATCGCAAAGACCAGTATAAAAACCAGAGGCACTGATGTATTCAACACCTGCCAAAACGTTCGACCCTCATCGATCTTTGCTTGATCCAACAAACGTATCTTGAAGTTTTTGCTGCGAACATTGAGCAAACCACTGTCGTCACAGAGGTAGTTTACCGCATTGAGTACAAATTCACGATTTCCAAATACCTTTTGAGAGTACTTGTCGTAGCCCAGCGCGAAGAACTTGTTTTCCAATTTGCTGATCGGATTTCGAATTATATCGCCATCACTCACCACGATCATTTTTGTAGGCGCACTGCGTTCCTTGAAATTGATTCCATCATCATCAAGCAACTTACGTGGAAGTCGATTAGTAAACACACTCGTGAACTTCCCTTCTAACAAAAGCGCTGTAGTGAGTGGACCTTTGGTAAACATCTCATATTTTGGGGGTTCACGTAAAATGTTGAAACTAATTCTGGTAGGCGCAGCCACCGTCCGGCTTTTTTCGCTAGTAAGCAGCAGTGGAGTAGAAGTTACACTATCTCCAGCCACCGATTCAATAGTCGAAACAAATTCAGTTTTAATACGATCCAAGTTCTGGGTGATCGGATGAGCCTCATTGCCGCTAAGCAATGGTTCGTAAAACCAGGGAAACATTTCTTGCCTCGTTTGATTGCCAATGTACCCTGTTACAATTGGTTTATTGATGCATTCAATGTCCATGACCAAATCACCGTTGAGTCTGGCGCCAACAGAGGCATTGCTGGCTGATTTTCTCGAGCCATTGGTTGATGCAGGCGTCGACATTTTCCATTGTAG
>JALRDM010000061.1 GCA_023262195.1 Salibacteraceae bacterium
AAATATATTCCCAATAATCAAGAAGTTTCTCTATTCAGATCACGAGATCTTTTTGAGAGAATTGGTGTCAAACGCGGTTGATGCTACTACTAAGCTCAAAGCGCTTGGGAGGCTAGGGGAATTTACAGGTGAAATAGGAAAAACGACCATCGATATTAAGGTCGATGAGAAGAAAGGAACCCTACACATTATAGATCGTGGCGTTGGGATGAGTAAAGCAGAAGTAGAGAAGTACCTCAACCAAGTCGCATTTTCAGGCGCTTCAGAATTTCTGAAGGAGTATGAAGGCAAAGTGGAAGAAGACGGTATCATTGGACACTTCGGCTTAGGTTTTTATAGCGCATTCATGGTGTCAAAAAAGGTTGAAGTCCACACGAAGACTTGGCGGGATGAAGATGCAGTGAAATGGGCGTGTGACGGCAGTCCAGAGTTTTCGGTAACGAAGTCAAAAAAGACCGATCGCGGTACGGAAATCATCCTGCACATCGATGGAGAGTCAAAAGAATTCCTCGAAGAAGGTAGGATATCTGAGATTCTGAATAAGTACTGCAAATTTCTACCTGTAGAGATACAGTTTGGAACCAAAACAGAATATATTGATAGTCCAACGGGAGAAAAGGATGATGATGGTAATCTAAAGAAGGAGTCGGTTGAAGTAGATAACATCATCAACAATCCTAATCCTATTTGGAAGAAGTCTCCCTCTGATCTTACGGCAGAAGATTATTCAGGTTTTTATAGGGAGTTGTACCCTATGACGTTTGAAGAACCGTTGTTCAATATACATATCAACGTAGACTATCCGTTTAACCTTACGGGCGTTTTATACTTTCCAAAATTAGCCAAGCACAAGGTTGAACTTCAGAAAAACAAGATTCAGCTTTACAGCAACCAAGTATTTATCACGGACTCGGTTGAAAATGTGGTGCCTGAATTCCTCACACTCCTTCATGGTGTGATTGATTCCCCAGATATTCCACTAAATGTGAGTCGTAGTTATTTGCAGAGCGACAGTAATGTCAAGAAGATCAGCAGCCATATCACAAAAAAGGTGGCAGATAAATTGGCAGAAATGTTCAAGGCAGATCGCAAAGATTTCGAAGAAAAGTGGCCAGACATGCAAGTGTTCATGGACTATGGTTTATTGACCGATGAGAAATTCTACGATCGAATCCATCCAGTATATCTCTTAAAGAATACCGAGAATGAATTCAGCACGTTTGACGAATACAAAGAGAAGGTTAAGGAAACACAAACAGATAAGGACGGCAATCTTGTGATTCTCTACACCAACAATCCAGAGACTGATCACGGAACCATTGCCAGTGCGAAAAAGCGAGGTTATGATGTTTTGGAGATGAATACTCCGCTTACGGCTCACTTACTTCAGCATTTTGAAATGAAAATGGAGAAGACCAACTTCAAGCGTGTAGATGCTGATGCGTTGGATAAGCTCATTCCAAAGGAAAATGCAACTGAAAGTAATCTCACCGAAGATCAAAAGAATACGCTTACACCATTGATTCAAAAGGTAGTGGATAAGGATAAGTTTACCGTACAGTATGAGAGCCTCAGCGAAGATGAGCTCCCGATGATGATCACACAAAGTGAGTTTATGCGCAGAATGAAAGAGCAGGCAGAGATTGGTGGTGGTATGATGGGAATGAGCAACATGCCAGAATCATACAATTTGGTAGTGAATAGTAATCACCCGATGATTTCTAAATTACTGATGGAGAGTGATGAAAAGAAACAATCGGAGATGATAGGTCATGCCACCGATTTGGCCTTGTTGAGCAAAGGCTTACTGAAAGGCGAAAAACTTACACAGTTTGTGCAGCGCAGTGTAGAGCTCATTTAAATCATAATGTAGATGTCTTAAAGCCTCAACTGAACTTTCGGTTGGGGCTTTTTCATTTATTATTGTTTCAAATAAAATTCCATGCGTTACACCCTATTGCTTCTATTTGCCTGTGCATTCATCTTCCAGTCATGCAATACATCCAATGATGTTGCACATGATGGGTTGTTTCAAAAAAGAAAGTACCGAAAAGGATTGCATGCCGATCTAGCTTGGAAGAGGAGTGCTGATACTAAGCCTGTGCAAGAGTTTGGTGAAGTGGAGAATGAGCGATGGATTGGACCAAAAAAGCTTGAAAAAGCTGAGCAAATCTCTAATAAGGATAATAAATGGTGGTATAAGTCTGTGGAAGTACAGTCTGACGAGGTAAAACTAGATACCACCAACGATGAAAGGATGCAGATTCAGGATCGAGAGACTTCCCGGGTCGAAAAAATGATTGCACCATCAGTGTTTACGAGACATCACCAATCTGAAGTTGCGAGCCAAATCAGACAAAAAACACTTACAAAGAGCGCTGGACTCGATGATCCAAAGACAGCAGGTATAGTATCCATAGTAATAGGTGGACTCGTTCTCATGATACTTCTTGGTTTGCCAATAATCAATATTGCCGCATCTATTGCTGGATTGGTATTTGGAAAAAGAGCCAGAGACGGAGGTGAAGAAACCTTGGGCATAATAGGCTTAGTGCTTAATGGTATTGGTCTCGGACTCAGCGTACTCATGTCCATTATAGTTGTGCTATATCTAATATTTGTACTGGCGTTTTTTATTTAAACGAAATTGGGTCTAAAATCTTTATGGATTGCATATACGCTTTATTGATGAGCCATAATCATCAATGCC
>JALRDM010000083.1 GCA_023262195.1 Salibacteraceae bacterium
TTGCCATCAAGTCAAATCGTGGATTATGTGGCGGGTTCAACTCTCAAGTGATTAAGCGTACTAATCATCTTATACAAGATAAGTACTCAGGTAAGATTGTGACGGTACTCACCTTTGGAAAAAAAGCTGAGGATGCATTCAGAAAAACGGAATACTTCATTCGAGGCACACTTTTGCCCAGACATACGAATGAGATTTTTGATGACCTGACTTTTGAGCAAGCCTCAAATGCTGCAGTGAAAATTATGGACACGTTCAAGCATAAGCAGTTTGATGAAGTTGTATTGGTATATAATCAGTTTAAAAATGCAGCTACACAGGTTGTTCAAGAGGAGCAGTTTCTGCCAATAAAGCCTGCCGAAAAAGAAGAAGGTCAGGCCGCAACCAATAACGATTACATATTTGAGCCGTCTAGAACTGAAATTGTGAACGACTTAATTCCTAAGTCTTTAAAAACGCAGTTTTACAAAGCGCTACTCGACAGCTTTGCTGGCGAACACGGTGCGCGAATGACTGCAATGCACAAAGCCACTGATAATGCCGCTGATATGTTGAGTGAACTTAAGCTTACTTACAACAAAGCCCGCCAAGCTGCAATTACCACGGAAATCCTTGAGATTGTGGGTGGTGCAGAGGCGCTGAACGCATAATTCAGTTTTCAAAACACAACCGAAACCCTGGCCAAAATCGGCTGGGGTTTTTTGTTGCACGAAATTTGATAACTCCCGCTTCGTAACTTTCAACCCAAATGAAACTTCGCACACGAATAATCTTGGCCATGACCTTGCTTATGGTCTTCTCTTTACTTGTAATCGGAGCGGTGACCGTGTTCTTTTTCAAATCACAAAACGATAAGTATCACGAAGAGCGCCTAGAGCGAAAGGAGCGGGCAATAAAGACCGAAATGATGTATTTCTCAAAGGAGGTTGAAACCCAAGATGGAGAGGATGTGGTAATCAGAGAGTTTGAGCAAGAATTGCTTCGGCTTTCGGAAGTACACAACATGGAAATCAATATTTACAACGTAAAGGGCGAGATGCTCATTTCCGCGAGGCCAGGCGTCATCCATTCTGAATACGTAGATCGCAACGTGCCTCGAAGTGCACTTGACCAACTCAAAACCACTGACCGTATTGTTATTCGCGAATCCATGGATGAGCATATCTATCTCAGTGATTATACCATCCTGAGAAACTCAGAAAACACCCCTATCGCAATTTTAAACCTTCCCTATGAACAAAACCAAGAGGTCAATCAGAGTGATCTACCCGAATTTTTGGGCTCGATAGGCGTTACTTACATATTTCTTTTTCTCGCGGCCATTGGATTAACCTTTGTGCTGTCAAATTCAATTACTAAGAATTTGATTGTGGTGGGGCAAAAAATGCAGTCAGTGGATCTGAACCAAGCAAATGAGCCCTTAGAGTGGAAGAGTGACGATGAAATTGGAACGCTAATCTCGTCATACAATCAGATGCTGCGAAAGCTCGAAGAGAGCCGCGACCTAATGGCAAAAACAGAGCGAGAAAGTGCTTGGCGAGAAATGGCAAGACAAGTTGCTCATGAAATTAAAAACCCTTTAACTCCGATCAAACTAAGCGTCCAGCATCTACAAGCTACCTCAGACTTTGATTCACCTGAGTGGCAAGAAAAGTTCAAGGCTACCATGGGTATGATTATCCAGCAGATCGATCTTCTTACTCGGATTGCCTCAGATTTTAGTGCCTTCGCTAAAATGAATGAGGGACAAAATGAAAAGGTAAATGTAAATGAAGCTATACGTGATACTGCTTTGTTGTTTGCTGATATTCCAATGCAATTGGACTATAAGATTCCTGAGGAAACTTGCTGCGTCCAAATGGATCCTGATTCGCTTAGGCGCTTACTAAACAATTTGGTAAAAAACGCCAAACAAGCTTTGATAGACACGGAGAATGCCAAAATTGTCATCACCGCTATATGCAAAGGCGATAGTGTTTCGATATCCATATCAGATAACGGACCTGGCGTGCCAGAAGATATGGTGAGTAAAATCTTTCAACCCAATTTCACCACAAAATCCAGCGGCACCGGCTTAGGCTTGGCAATTTGCCAACAAATTGCTCAACGTGCTGGCGGAAGTATTTCTTTAAAGACCAGCGAATTTGGAGGCGCTACGTTTTGTGTTGATCTAC
>JALRDM010000117.1 GCA_023262195.1 Salibacteraceae bacterium
GTGCGTTGTTTTTCTTGTTAGAAGAAATGTTGGAAAGCTCAAGCGGTTTTCTGGCACAGAAATGACCAAATGGCCAAAGTCTGATGCCAATATCATTTTGGTGGTAGAGATTTTACTCATGCTTGCTTTTCTCACCATGAATGCCTCCGATAGTATCTTGATGCGCATGCCAAGAGATATTCTTGTCACGGCAGGTTTAGATCATTATGCGGGTTTTGTTTTTGCAGATTGGTTCTGGGTAAGTGCATATCTCACTGGACTTATGCCAAATGATGTAACCACGCTGTTTTATATAGAGCGTGTAGCATGGTGGTTTCATATTGTTGGTGTATTTGCATTCTCCATTTACGTGCTGTATTCAAAGCACTTCCACATATTCATTGCCTTCCCAAATACATATTATACTCCGCTCAAGCAAATGGGTGAACTCAACAACCTAGAAGCAGTTAAAAAAGAGGTGGAGTTAATGATGGATCCGAACGCTGACCCCTATGCTGCGCCAGCAGAAAACGCTGAGCCTCCACAAAGATTTGGGGCAAAGGACGTTACAGATTTGTCATGGAAAAACTTGATGGATGCCTATTCATGTACGGAATGTGGACGGTGTACTTCAGAGTGTCCAGCCAACCAAACGGGCAAACTTTTGTCTCCGAGAAAAATCATGATGGACACTCGAGACCGATTGGAAGAGGTTGGAGTCAATAAGCGAAAGAATGGAGCTGATGCTGATGATGGAAAAAGTTTGCTCGGAAACTACATATCCAAGGAAGAATTGTGGGCTTGTACCACATGTAATGCATGCGTTCAGGCATGCCCGGTAAACATTAATCCACTTTCAATTATTGTAGATCTGAGGAGATTTTTGGTAATGGAAGAATCTGCTGCACCAAATGAATTGAACTCCATGTTTACCAATGTTGAGAACAATGCCGCTCCTTGGCAGTTTGCTCAAGCAGATAGAGCAAATTGGATAGAAGAATAAGAACAAGATAATGAGTGAATCTCTTAAAGTAAAAACAATGGCCCAAATGATGGCTGCGGGTGAACAGCCAGAGGTTTTATTTTGGGTTGGTTGTATGGGAAGCTTTGATGACAGAGCGAAAAAGATCACGAAAGCATTTGCCAAGATTCTGAACAAAGCGAACGTGAAATTTGCGGTGCTCGGTGCAGAAGAGAGTTGCACAGGTGATCCAGCAAAACGAGCAGGAAATGAGTTTTTGTATCAGATGCAAGCTTTCACCAATATTCAAGTATTGAATGGATACGAAGTGAAGCGGATTGTGACTACATGTCCGCACTGCTTCAATATTCTTAAGAATGAATATCCTGAGCTTGGTGGAAATTACGAGGTGTTGCACCACTCACAGTTCATTCAGAATCTGCTTGAAGAAGGTCGAATAACGGTTGAAGGTGGTCAGTTTAAGGGGAAGAAAATCACCTTTCACGATCCTTGTTATTTAGGCAGAGCTAATGGTGTATATGAAGCACCTCGAGAAGTTCTTGCTAAGCTGGACGCTGAACTCACGGAGATGAAGCGTTGCAAAGAGCGTGGCCTGTGTTGTGGGGCCGGAGGGGCACAAATGTTTAAAGAGGCAGAAAAAGGTAACAAGGAGGTAAATTTTGAGCGAACTGAAGACGCCATTGAAGTAAAGCCAGACATAATTGCAGCAGGATGCCCATTCTGTAACACCATGATGACCGATGGCGTGAAGCACTTTAACAAAGAATCGGACATTGAAGTGAAGGATCTAGCTGAGCTAATTGCTGAGGCCGCAGATTTATAAGATCATGGCGCTTACTAAAAAAACTCCCGACATATCAAGTTTCGAAGATCATACGCGTGTGTGGGTCTTTCAGTCGTCAAAAGTGCTCACGGATGTTGATCAACTTGAAATCTCCTCGATTCTAGATGATTTCCTAGTAAAATGGGCAGCGCACGGAGCAGATTTGTATGCTGGCTTCGAAATTCGGTTTGATCGGTTCATTGTGATTGCAGTTGATGAACACAGAGCACTAGCTACAGGTTGTTCCATTGACTCAATGATGAAGGTCGTTCAGCAAATTGACCAACATTATAAACTGGACCTGCTTAATAGAATGAAGGTTGCGTACCGGCATGGCGAGGAGATTATGGAAGCTAATGTGAACAAGTTTACTCAGCTGCTAGCCAATGGAGAATTGAATGAAAACACCACAATCGTTTTCAACAATGTTGTCCAGAATAAGGGAGACTTAGATGCGCAATGGGAGATTCCAGTGAAGAATAGCTGGTGCGTGAATCTTATGAGCTAAGGGCACTTATTTTTAGGCCATGATCCATGGTACCCACAACGCGCTCCAAGATGAGCGAAATCAATCCATACTTATTTCCATTAATGATGAGCTCTTCAAAAGGGAAGAAGCCAAAATTTCTGTCTTCGACAGTGGATACCTCGTTGGTGACGGTGTGTGGGAAGGAGTGAGGCTTCACGATGGGGTGCTCGTTTTTTTAGATCAACATTTAAATCGACTTTGGCAAGCTTCAGCTACCATAGGGATGGATTTAGGAATGACTCAATCTGAGCTCACAAACAAAGTGTGGACTGTGCTGAAAGCAAATGACATGCACGATGGAGTACATGTGAGAATCATGATTACACGCGGAATCAAAAAAACTCCATCGCAAGATCCCAGATTGACAATTAGTGGCCCCAATGTGGTTATTATCCCTGAGTATAAACTCGCTTCACCAGATACTGCAAATCGCGGCATTACATTGTTTACAAGCGCCATTAGGCGGGGTTCTCCAGACTATCTTGATCCGAAGCTTAATTGTCATAGCAAGCTGCACGAAGTACAAGCGCTTATCCAAGCCATAGAAGCTGGCGCTGACGAGGCCCTAATGCTTGATATTAATGGTTTTGTATCCACCTGTAATGCCACTAATTTCTTTATGGTTAAAAATGGTGAGGTGTGGACTTCGACAGGACAATACTGCATGAACGGAATCACTCGAAAAAACGTGATCACCTTATGTAAACACCATGGAATTCGGGTTTTTGAAAAGGATTTTTCTCTGTATGATGTCTATGGCGCTGATGAGGCTTTTGTTACAGGAACCTTTGGTGGATTGACTCCCGTGATAAAAGTGGATGGAAGAAAGATTGGAGCCGAGGCCCCAGGTGGCATGACGAATCAACTCACCACCTTTTACTCAGAATTGATTGCACAGGAAATAGACCGTTCTAAAAATGTATGACTCAAAAAAGATATGTCTGTGGTCGGGGCCAAGAAATATTTCCACCGCTTTAATGTATTCTTTTGCCCAACGCTGTGATACCAAAGTTTTTGACGAGCCCTTGTATGCCTATTACTTGGCAAATTCAAAGGCCAAAGAATATCATCCTGGGGCTGATGAAGTGATGCAAAGTCAAAATCAGAATGGGGAAGAAGTTATTCGAGATATGATGGAGTTTAACGAAAGACCCATAGGTTTTTTCAAACATATGACCCACCATTTATTGAATCTAGACCGCAGCTTTCTGCGACAGACATTAAACGTGATCCTTACACGGGAGCCTGCAGCCATGATTCATTCATTTTCCAAAGTAATTCCAAATCCAAAGCTGGATGATTTAGGCTACAAACAACACGCTCAGCTAGTGACAGATTTGAAAGG